>CAZAIE010000909.1:0-3587 GCA_964485035.1 uncultured Myxococcaceae bacterium
GAGCAGCGGCGAGGCGGGGTCGGGGCGCAACAGCGCGCGCGCCGGCTCGGAATGGGGCGCACCGCCGCCGCCGACACCCCCACCCACTGCGCCGCCGCCGATGGCTGGTCCCTCCGGGGACGGGGGCGCTGTGGCCTGCCCGCTCGCCTCGAGGGCGCCGGCATCGGGCCCTTCACCCTGCGTCTCCTTCGGGGCCTGGAGCCCGGCGAAGTAGCGTCCGAGCTGGTCCACCGACTTCGTCAGCTCCAGCTCCAGGATCTCGCTGAGCGCGCGGACGATGGCGCGGCTCTTGGCCCCCGGCACCTTGCGCCGCTCGTCGAAGCTGTGCCGCCAGACCACCGCGCCGGAGTCGAAGCGCACCAGGCGCAGGCTCATCGCCAGGTGGGCGTAGCTGTCCTCCCCCGAGTCCAGCTCCTCGATGGCGTCGATGTCGCCCTCGAGCTGGAAGTCGGGCGGCTTCTCGCCCAGCTTGCCCTGCACCTGGTCCACTAGCCCGGACTGGCGCAAGTACTTGCGCACCAGGTCCGCGACCATGCGCGGGGGGCGCTCGGTCCAGCGCCGCTCCTTGGCGTACTCCACCTCGTGGACGTCCTGGCGGAACACCAGCTGGTCGCCCTGGTAGGTGGCGTTGATGCCGAAGTCCTTCACGCGGATGGAGTAGGGGAAGCGCGCCTCGAAGCGCGCCTGAGACGGCGGGAAGGTCAGGGTGTAGTAGTGGCGCGTCTGCGCCTTGGGGCAGCCCGCGGCCGCGAACACCAGCGCGACGAGCAGCCCAGCGCGGAGGGTGGACGTCATCGCTCGTTCCCCTTGTCCTCGGCGCTGCCCAGCAGGAGCAGCGACGGGTCTTCCTTGATGCGCTGGGAGAAGACGCTCAGGTTCTCGCTGGTCTCGCGCAGCCGCTCCAGCGAGGTGGAGAGCTCCTCCTGGCTCTGCACCAGGATGAGGTTGCCGCGCTCCAGCACCCGGTTCGCCGAGACCGCGGTCTTGCCCAGTCCCTCGTCCCCCAGCGTGGTCTTGGCCGTCTGCAGCACCTGGTCGAGCTGGGTGCGGGTCTGGCGCAGCTCGGTGACCAGGCCGTTGGCCTCGGTCAGCAGCGAGGCCACCTTGGGCTGGGCGTCGTCGAGGATGGCGTTCACCCGGCCGGCGGTGGTCTGCAGGTCGCGCGTCAGCGCCTCCACCTGCACCGATGCCTGGGCGATCTTCTGGCTCAGCTCCTTCAGGTTCCCGCGGTTTTCGGCCACCGTGGCGTCGGTGGTGAGGATGAGGTGGTTGGCGTTGTCCAGCAGCCCCGCGGCCCGGGCGCGCATGTCCGGGGTGGTGAATGCGTTGAGGTTCGTCAGCAGCGTGTCCACCTTGTTGGAGATGGCGGTGGCGCGGTCGGTCAGTTCGTCCATGAGCGAGGGCCCGGCGGGGATGATCTCCCCGGGGCTGCGGATGCGCGCGCTGCGGCTCCCGCGGCTGAGCTCGATGTACTTGAGCCCGGTGATGCCCATCGACCCGGCGCTGGCGACGCTGTCCTCGGCCACCGGCGTCCCACCGGTGAGGCTCAGCTCCACCACCAGGGTCGAGACGTCCTTGGGGTCCACGCGGATGGCGTCCACCCGGCCGATGCGCACGCCGCTGTACTTCACCGGCGCGCCGACCTCCAGGCCGCTGAGAGAGTAGTTCGACTCCGAGAAGCGCACGCTGTAGCCGTCGCGCTTGCGGCCCAGCTGGGCCCCCGCGAGCAGCAGCAGCCCACCCACCAGCACCGCGACGCCGGTGGCCACGAAGACCCCCAGACGCACCTTCTGCGCGCGCGTCACCGCCATGTCGAGACCTCCCAGGGATTCTTCTTCACGGTGCCTCCGACAGAAGCTCCAGCGCGGTCTTGTCCCGGCGCAGCTCGCCCGCGGCGATGCGCTGGAAGAACGCCCGGATCTCCGGGTGCGGCGTGGCCTTCAGGTCGGCCACTGTCCCCTCGGCGATGACCTTGCCCGCCGAGAGCATGATCGCCCGGTCGGTGATCTTCTCGATGCTCGCCAGCTCGTGCGTCACCACCACCACGCTCATCCCGAAGCGGTCGCGCAGGCGCAGCAGGAGCTCGTCCAGCTCGGCGCTGGTGAGCGGGTCGAGCCCCGCCGAGGGCTCGTCGCAGAAGATGATCTCCGGGTCCAGCGCCATGGCCCGCGCCAGCGCCGCGCGCTTGCGCATGCCGCCCGACAGCTCCGAGGGCAGCAGGTGCTCGGCGTGCGAGAGTTCGACCAGCGCCAGCTTCAGCCGCACCAGCTCGGCGATGACGTCCTCGGGCAGCCGGGTGTGCTCGCGCAGCGGCAGCGCCACGTTCTCGGCGATGGTGAGCGAGCCCAGGAGCGCCCCGTACTGGAAGAGCACCCCGATGCGTGCCAGCAGCTGCTCCCGCGGGCGGCCCTCGATCTCCTCGAGCTTCTCGCCCAGGAGCCGCACCGTCCCCGCCGCTGGCGCCGAGAGGCCGATGCAGTGCTTGAGCAGCGTGCTCTTGCCGCACCCCGAGCCGCCGAGGATGACGCGGATCTGCCCCTTGGGCACGGTCAGGTCCACGCCGTCGAGGATGGTGCGGGTGCCGTAACGGGCGACCAGCCCGCGGACCTCGAGCAGCGGCTCCTGGGAGGCGGGGGCGGTCATAGGACGACGTAGAACAGCACGCTGAAGAGGCAGTCGGCGACGATGATGTAGAAGATCGACGCCACGACCGAGGCAGTGGTGGTGCGCCCCACCTCGGCCGCGCCGCCGTGCACGCGGAAGCCGTAGAACAGCCCGATGAGCCCGATGCCCCAGGCGAAGGCGAGGCTCTTCACCAGCCCGGTGAGCAGGTCCTTGGGCCCCAGCGACTCGAGCAGCTGGTTCGCGAAGGCGGTCACCGAGATGTCCAGGTAGAAGACGCCGACGAGGAAGCCCCCGAGGATGCCCAGCAGGTCGGCGAGCACGGTCAGGAGCGGCATGACCAGCGAGATGCCCAAGAGCCGCGGCAGCGCCAGGAAGGCGACGGGGTCCAGGCCCATCACCGTGAGCGCGTCGATCTCCTCGGAGACCTTCATCGTCGAGATCTCGGCGGCGATGGACGAGCCGGAGCGTCCTGCGACCAGGATGGCGGTCATCAAGGGCCCCATCTCGCGGATGACGGCGACGCCGGTGAGGTTCGCCACGAAGATCGCCGCGCCGAACTGCTGGAGCTGGTAGGCCGACTGGAAGGCGAGGGTGAGCCCGACCAGGAAGGAGATGAGGCCCACGATGCCCAGCGCCTGGGACCCGATGTAGATGGCCTGCTCGGTCAGCGCCGCGCGTCGCAGGGTTCCCGGACGGAGCAGGACGCCCAGCATCGCCGCAGAGGTGTCGGCCGCGAGCTGCAGGAAGTCACGGAACGAGGCGGCGCCGTCGAGCAGGCCGCCTCCCAGGCTCTCGAGGGCGCTTGGCGGCGCGGGTCTCTCCGGCTGGTCGCGCAGCCGGAACATGCCCAGCGAGCGGCGGACCGGATCGCTCGCGCCGGCGAGCGAGAGGCTCCCCCCGCGCGCCTTGGCCCTGCGCCAGCCGTTCACCAGGACTGCGGTGGCTGCGCTATCGACCTCGTT
>CAZAIE010000910.1:0-3583 GCA_964485035.1 uncultured Myxococcaceae bacterium
AGGCGCCACTCAACTTTCTGGACTTGGGTTGCGGGCGTCAGCCCGCGCTAAGACGAGCGGAGCCTCAACGCCCCAGGTACGCGCGCAGCACGCGCTCGTGCCCGAACGCCAGCGGCTGCTCCGCCGCAGCCTCCAGCGGCATCCAGATGCGCCGGGTGATCTCCAGCGGGCCGCCGGGCTCGGCGTGCTGGGCCGGGTCTCCAGGCAGGTCGGGCAGCGCCGCCACGTCGTGGGCGAAGGCGAAGAAGAGGGTCACGTTCTGCTTGCGGTGCGGCTCGTCGTGGATGCGCCACGGCGTCCCGGTGCACTCCCAGCCGGTCACGTCCAGCCCGGTCTCTTCGTAAATCTCGCGGTGTGCTGCCTGCAGCAGGGTCTCGTCCCAGTCCAGGTAGCCCCCTGGCAGCCCGAGCTTGCCCACCTCGTCGGGCAGCGCCGGCCCGCGCTCGATGAGCGCCACGTGACGCACGCCCGCCACCCGCGCCACCACCACCGAGACCACGGCGATGGATCGAGAGAGCCAGACCTCTCGGCCGTCCGGCAGGTGGAGGCACTCGTTGCCGCGGTTCTGGAAGGTGGGCGGTGTCATGCCCGGCATCATAGCGGCGCGTGTGGGCAAGCGAGGCAAAGGTGGGAGTGACCGCGCTCACTCGGGGCCCTCCGACGCCGGATTCGGCGCGGAAATCTGGCGAAAACGGCCGGAAAGGGCCCTGGGAGCCTCGCCCTGGGGTCTTGAGGGGGCCCTGCGGGTTTTAGCAAGCCTGGCACTCGAAGTGGCCCTCAGCGGGCCGCCCAGGAGCCCTGGAGGGCATCCTGGAGCGATCGCCAATCACCCATAGTCATTGGCGTTTTCCGCTACCGCAGGTAGACACCGTCGGTCCCGACCTTGCCCGGACCGTTGAGAATGTAGACCCCCGCGGACTGCGGCTTCACGTTGAAGGTCAGGGTGCCGCCCTCGGGAACGGTGATGCTGTTGCCGGTCACCGCGTCCTTGTACGTGCCGCCCTTCACCCCGCCGACGCTCACCTGGCCGCCGCCCATGGACACGCCGATGACCGCGAACGCCTGGCCATTGTTGTAGTTGCGCGCAGTCCAGAAGGAGTTTCCGTTGTCCCCGAAGGACTGCATCACGCCCTTCTGCAGCGCGGGGCTCGCCGCGCGGATCTGGTTGAGCCGCTGGATGTGCTTGAAGAACTTGTGGTTCTTCGTGGCCCCGATGTTCTCCGGGAGCAGGTGGTCGCCGAAGTACGCGCGACCGGAGGTCTTGTGAGGCGCGTCGTTCCCGTCGATCTCCGCGCCCGCCATGAAGCGGATCTCGGTGCCGTAGAACAGGCACGGGATGCCGCGCACCAGCCACAGGAACGAGAGGCTCCCCGCCAGCGCCTCGTCGGTGCCCGCGTAGCGGTACTTCCAGTCGTTCTGCGGGCCGATGTCGTGGTTGTCGAGGAAGGTCACGAGCTGCGTCGCGTCGCCGTACAGCCCGTCCCGGCCAAACACGCCCGACACCCCGCCGAAGTTCCCCTGGCTCAGGTTGTCGCGGAAGGTGCTCATGAGCGAGAAGTCGAGCACCGAGAAGCCCGAGTCGTCGTGCCCGCCGCCGCAGGGGTCGTTGGTCGTGCGCGTGTACCACCACGGACGGATCTGCGCGGGGCCGTTGTCGCTGCCGTCCAGGCAGGTGCCCCACCCGGTGCCCTTCACCAGGTTCTCGCCGAAGACGAACAGGCCCGGCTTGCGCGCCTTGAAGGCGTTCACGTACTCGAGCAGGTTCCCGCGCTCCACGTGCTTCACGGTGTCGATGCGCAGCGCGTCCACGCCCATGTCCAGGTACCGGTTGTAGGCGTCGACGATGTACTTCTTCACGTCCGCGTTCTCGGTGTTCAGGTCGATGCAGTCGCCGGCCATGTGCTTCTGCTGCAGCGAGGTCGGGCTCTCCCAGTCGCCGCCGGCCATGAACCCCGCCTGGTGGTACCAGGTGGTGTCCAGCGCCTGGGCGTTGATGTTGAAGAAGTGGTTGGGGTCGTGGTTCTGGTACCCCGAGAAGCCGCTCGGCTTGATCTCCTGGTTGCACACCGGACAGGTGATGGTCTTGGCGCCGTCCGGATCCGGGTCGCGGAACACCTGCGGGGCGAGCGGGTTGTCGTTGTCCTCGCGGTTCGCCGAGAGGTAGTCGCCCAGGTGCTTCTTGTACGGGTAGTTCGGGTCGGACGAGGGGAAGGCGCCGGTCTTCTTGAAGTACTTGATGGGCGCGAGCTTGTTGTGGACCTTCCCCCGCAGCCCGTAGTTCGACGAGTGGTTCACCACGATGTCCTGGATGATGCGCATCCCGCGCCGGTGGGCCTCGCAGATGAGGTCCTGGTAGGTGGCGCCGGGGGACTCGAGCCGCGGGTCGATCTGGGTGAAGTCGAAGCCGTGGTAGCCGTGGTAGTCGAGCCCCGAGCGGTTCACGACCGGCGGCGTGATCCAGATGGCGGTGAAGCCCAGCTCCTTGAGGTAGTCGAGCTGCTGGATGAGGCCCTTGAAGTCGCCGCGCCAGTGCGGGTCGCCCAGCTCCAGGCGGTCGCGGTTGTAGTAGTCGTTCGACGGGTCGCCGTTGAAGAACCGCGTGGTCATCAGGAAGTAGATGGTCTCCTCGCGAAAGTCGCCCATCGGGCGTCCCGGGGGACAGCCGGGGTGCGCGGCGTCGGGGCCGCTCGCGCCGGCGTCGGGGCCTGGACCAACGCCCACGTCCGCGCCTGCCGTCGAAGCGTCGGGGCCCGGCTGGACCGAGCCGGTGTCGAGCGCACTGCCCACGTCGGAGCCCGAGCCCGCGTCGGCAGGAACCTCGGCGCACGGACACGAAATCGTGAGGATGGAGTTCTTGTACTCGTCCGACGTCTGCCGCGGGTTCGCGGGGTCGGCGACCCAGCGGGTGTCGTCGATGAGGAACTTGTAGAGGACCTCGGCACCGTGGCCGAGAGAGACCGTCGCCTCCCACTCGGAGCCGGCGAGCTGCATCGCGACGCCCGCGCCCCAGGAGTCGAAGCTGCCCTTCACCACCACCTTGGCCTCGCCGCCCTTGGGGTAGCTGAAGCGGACCGGGCAGGTCGCGGGCGTCGAGCACGAGGCCGAACCGTCGGGGACGCTGGTGCTGCTCGCGTCGCGGAGCGGACGGGAGCCGTCGGGCGTCCCGGCGTCAGGCCCCGTGGGGTCGGCGCCGCAAGCGGCCGTGAGAAGGAGGGAAAGGGCGAGTAGGCGGGTTCGCATGGCTGGACCTCGATCCCATCCACGCTGCGGGCGGGCAGAAATTTCCTGGAGCCCTCCTGGGCACTGCCGGGCCAGGGCCGGGTGCTAGAGTCGCCGACGTGCCGAAGCCACGAGAGAAGCTCCGCGTGAGCAGGGTCCTTCGCCCGAGCGAGCAAGACGACGGTTCCTTCGACCGCGACTTCTGGCGACGACTCGGGACCAACGCCCTGCTCGACGCCATGTGGGACATGGTGAACGACTACCGACGCCTGAAGGGGCTGCCGGGCAATGAACCGCGACTTCGAAGATCTGTTGAACGAAGCCGCTTCGCGGCAGCTAGCTGAGCCAGTTCGACGATCTTGAG
>CAZAIE010000911.1:0-3579 GCA_964485035.1 uncultured Myxococcaceae bacterium
CTGCGCCTGGCGCAGGCGGGGGCGTTCCCGGTGGTGCTCTGGGGGCCGGGCGAGGAGGCCATCGCCGCGGCGGTGGTGGCGTCCTCCGGCGGCCAGGCGCAGCTTGCGCCTCCCACCAACCTGCCGCAGCTGGCGGCGGTTTTCCGCCGCTCCGCGGTGGTGGTGACCAACGACACCGGGCCGATGCACCTCGCGGTGGCGACCGGGGCGCCGGTGGTGGCGGTGCTGCTCGCCGCGGACGGCGCGCGCTGGTCGCACGGGGGGCGGTTCTCGGGAGTGCCGGTGCGCACGGGGACCCCGGAGGAAGTGGAGTCGGTCTACCGTGCGGTGGTGAGTCACCTGACCCCGAAGTGAACCGAGCGGAGGCAGCGATGGACGACCCCGTCGTGCTGGCGCTGAGGGAAGCGCTGAAGCGGTCCGATTCTCCTCCGCTGCGCGTGGCGATCGGCTCGCGGCTGCTGGAGCTGGGGCAGGCCAGCGAGGCGCTCGCTGAGTACGAGGCGGCGCTGCGGCTCGCGCCGGGCCTCGCCGAGGCGCTGGAGGGCGCGGCGAAGGCGGCCCGCAGGGCGGGGGACGAGGCCAAGGCCCGGGCGTACGAGCTGGCCCGCGGCGCCGGGGCTGTCGGGAGCGCTCCGGTGCGCGAGGCGCCGGTCCGGGAGGCCGGGATCGAGGCCGGCGTGGCGAAGAGGGAGACCCCCAAGCTGAAGCTGGTCGCCGAGGCGGGCGAGGTGGTCGACGAGGAGCTGCCCGGCATCCGCTTCGACGACATCGGGGGCATGGAAGAGGTGAAGGAGCGGCTCACGCGGTCCTTCCTGCTCCCGCTGCGCGACCCGGAGCTGCACCAGCGGTTCGGCAAGCGCATCGGCGGGGGGCTGGTGCTCTACGGTCCGCCCGGCTGCGGCAAGACCTTCATCGCCCGGGCAGTGGCCGGGGAGATCGGCGCGCGCTTCATCAACGTGGGGCTCTCGGACGTGCTCGACATGTGGTTCGGCGAGAGCGAGCGCCGCCTGCACGAGATCTTCGAAAACGCGCGCCGGCGGGCGCCGACGCTGCTCTTCTTCGACGAGGTCGACGCGCTGGGACTGCGCCGCTCGCAGCTGAAGGCGTCCGCGGGGAGGACCCTGGTGAACCAGTTCCTCTCCGAGATGGATGGCTTCGCCGGGCGCAACGAGGCGGTCTTCGTCCTCGGCGCCACCAACCACCCCTGGGACCTCGACCCGGCGCTGCGGCGCCCCGGCCGGTTCGACCGCATGGTGTTCGTGCCTCCTCCCGACCTCGCGGCGCGCCGGCGGATCTTCGAGCTGAAGCTGCAGAAGCGGCCGCACGCGGCGATCGACCTGGACGCCGTGGCCCGCGGCACCGAGGGGTTCTCGGGGGCGGACATCGACGCCGTGGTGGAGACCGCGACCGAGCTGGCGATCGACCAGAGTCTCAAGAGCGGGGCGGAGCGGCCGATCGACGAGGCGCTGATGGGAAAGGCGCTCCGGGACGTGCGCCCATCCACGCGTCCTTGGTTCGAGACGGCGCGCAACTTCGTGCTCTACGCCAACGAGGGCGGCCTCTACGACGAGCTGCTGGTGCACCTGCGCAAGCTCGGCCTCCACTGATCCAGGGGCCGCTGTCGCCTTGACGCAGGTGCCCAACCTGTCTAGGAAGCGCGCATGATCCTCTCAATGACGGGCTTCGGGGCAGGGCGCGGGCGCGGTGGCGATGAGGAGATCGCCGTCGAGATCCGCTCGGTCAACCACAAGTACTGCGAAGTGAAGGTCCGCTACCCCTACGAGCTCGCGGCGCTCGAGGGCGACGTGGTGCGCCAGGTGAAGGAGGGCGTGCGGCGTGGGGCGCTGGACGTGACCCTGCGGCGCAGCTCGGGGACGCGGTCGGCCTTCGTGCCGCGCGTCGACCTCGAGCTCGCGCGCGAGTACGTCCGGGCGCTCGAGCAGGTCGGCGAGCAACTCGGCCTTGCGAAGAACCTTGGCCTCGCGGAGCTCTCGCAGATCGACGGACTGGTGACGCTGGAGGCTCGTGCGCTGGACATCGAAGGAGCGAAGGTCGCCGTTCGCCAGGCCGTGGAAGAGGCCCTGGTGGCGCTCAAGACCATGCGCGAGCGCGAGGGCAAGGCCCTGGCTGCCGATTTGTCCAAGCGAATCGAAATGTTGCGCGGGATGGCGAACCGGGTTCGGACACTGTCTCCCGGGTCGGTCGAGCTGTACCGCGCACGGCTGGCCGAGCGCATCGCCGAGCTGGCGCGCGGGATGCCGGTCGAGCCCCAGCGGCTGGCCCAGGAGGTCGCGCTGTTCGCTGACAGGGTTGATGTGGCAGAGGAGCAGACCCGCCTGGACGCCCACTTCGTCGCCTTCGAGCGCCTGGTGGCGAGCGAGGAGCCCGCGGGCCGTCGCATGGACTTCCTCATCCAGGAGGTCCACCGCGAGGTGAACACCATCGGGTCGAAGAGCCAGTCCGCGGAGATCGCCGAGATCGTCGTGGGGATGAAGGCCGAGGTCGAGCGGGTCCGCGAGCAGGTCCAGAACGTCGAGTGAGGCAAGCCATGTCCCCGGGATTGCTACTGATTCTCTCCGCGCCGTCGGGTGCAGGGAAGACGACTCTCGCGCACGCGCTGCTGAAGGAGGACCAGCCTTCGCTCTTTTCGGTCAGCTACACGACAAGGGCGCCGCGCGGGAAGGAGCAGGACGGCGTGGACTACCACTTCGTCCAGGAGAGCGCGTTCCGCGAGATGATCGCGCGGGACGAACTCCTCGAGTGGGCCGAAGTGCACGGCAACCTCTATGGATCACACCGGGATACGGTCGCGGAGGCGCGGTCGGGGAAGCTGGTCGCCTTCGACATCGACGTTCAGGGCGGCAACATGATCAAGGAGAAGCATCCGGAAGCCGTGAGTGTCTTCATCCTGCCTCCTTCTATGGTCGAGCTGGAGCGCAGGCTTCGAAGCCGGGGAACTGACTCGGAACCCGTCATCCGCAAGCGGCTGGATGTCGCGCGCCAGGAAATCGATGCCGGGACGCGTACTTACGACTACATCATCATCAACGATGATCTGGAGCGAGCGCTCGGGGACCTGCGAGCCGTGGTTCGGGCAGAGCGGGTTCGACGCAATCGGGCAGCGAATTCGCTCGGAAGTATGGGCTTCTAGGTGAGGTAGCAGTGCTCTGCTGCTGGTTTGCTTGACACCAAGAGGTCAGCCGAGTACATTGCGTTCGTCTGCTGCTGGTTGAGCCGGTCGGGCGTTGGAAGTACTGGGCGTGGTTGGTGAAGCCGCTGGACTCTTCGGGGTCGCGGAGACGGCGTTGGGCAGAGTGGTTGAAGTTGCTGAGCTTGGGACGCGGTGCTCCTTTCCTCTCGGTGGCCTTCGGGCGCTCCGGAGTGAAGTCCAGGGCAGACCGCCAAGCCGACAAGAGATGAAGTAGAGAATCCGGAGTAGTCCGGGCTGAAGGTGTTGTCGCGAGCGAAGTCGGCTCCGGGCCTTGCGGAACGAAGGCTGCTTGACAAGAGGCGGCGAGCTGGACTAAAAAGCGCGCCTCTCTCGGCGGGAAAGAAAGCCGAGACGGTCTCTGAAAATGG
>CAZAIE010000912.1:0-3577 GCA_964485035.1 uncultured Myxococcaceae bacterium
TGGTCCTCCACCCGGTCGCCCACCGGGGCGGGGGTTGTAGGAACGGAGGCCGGCGGCGTCCGCGGGGTGCGCTGCCGGGGCAGCGCACGCAGGGGCGGACGCGGGCGCGGGCCCTCGGCGGCGGGCAGCGCCAAAGGGGTGCTGCGCACGCGCGCGGCTCCGAGGTGCGGCAGGGGCTCGAGGGTGGGCACGCCCTGCACCAGGTGCGCCTCCGGGGCGCCCAGCACCAACGTGGTCCCGGCGTCCAGCGAGCCGCCCAGCGTGGCCACCACCTCGGCGGCGCGGTTGGGCTGGAAGTAGATCAACGCGTGGCGGCAGAGCACCAGCCGGTAGCCGGTGAGCCAGGGGCCGCCCGAGAGCGAGAGCAGGTTGCCCACCTCGAAACGGCACATCGAGCGCACGCTCTCGTCCATGCGGTAGCGCCCGGCGCCCAGCGCCACCGTCCGCGGCCGCGCCCAGTCGAGCACCGTGCGCTCCACCGACCAGGCGTTGAGCTCGCCGCTGCGCGCCGTGGCGATGCGCGCCGGCGAGCAGTCGAAGCCGGTCACCTCCACGCGCAGGTGCGCGGCGCTGGCCGGCACGCCCCACGCCTCCAGCAGCCGCTGCAGCACCACCGCCAGGCTGAACGGCTCCTGGCCGGTGGAGCACCCCACGGACGCCACCCGGAGCCGCAGCCCGCGCTCCCAGGCCTCGGCCAAGAGCGGCGGCAACAGCTCGTCGTGCAGCCAGCGCCACAGCTCCTCGTTGCGGAAGAGCCAGCTCTCCTCGATGGGCAGGAAGTCCACCAGGCGGGCGAGCCCGGCCTCGTCGCGCAGGCTGGCCAGCCCCGCCGAGCGCGCAGCCGCCTCGAGCTGCGCGTCGCTCAGGCTGCCCAGGGCCAGCCCGTACGCGGACTCGAGGGCCGCCCGCAGCTCGCCGCCCCAGAAGGTCATGCGCGCGGCTGCTCGGGGAGCGTGTAGCTCTTGGCGGTGCGCTGCAGCGACCCGGAGAGGTCGTGGGTCTTCTCCGCCAGGTCGGTGAGCATGCGCGCCCCGTCGCGGATGGACTCCGACACCTTCTGCATGTTGGAGAGCGCCTGGGAGATCTGCCCGACGCCGGTGTGGTGCTGGCGGGCCGCGCCCTCGACCTGGCGCATCAGGCCCACCGACTCGTGCACGGTGACGCCGAGCTGCCCCACGATCTCCCCGAGGCGGTTCACCAGCCGGTTGCACTCGTTCACCGTGCCCCCGCCGGCGGCCACCGAGTCGTCCACCTGGCGCGTCTTCTCGCGGATCTCGGCGAGCAGCTCGCGGATCTGCGCGGCGGCCTTGCGCGAGTCGCTGGCCAGCGTGCGGATCTCGTGGGCGACGACGGTGAAGCCCTTGCCCGCCTCGCCCGCGCGCGCCGCCTCGATGGCCGCGTTGATGGCCAGGGTGCTGGACTGGTCGGCGAGGAAGCCCACCGTCTCGGTCATGGAGTCGATGCGCCGCACCCGCTCGGCCAGGGCCGCGGAGGAGTCGGCCACCTTGTCCAGGGCCTGCATCATCGCGTTGGTGGAGTCCACCGCCGAGTGCGCCGCCTCGCTGCCCTCGCCCACCACGGCCGCCGCCGACTCTCCCTTCTTGATCAGCTCGGCGGCGCGGTCCGCGGAGGCGGCGGAGGTCTGCGCCATCTCGGTCATGGTGTTGGCGGTCTCGGTGAGCGCCGAGGCCTGCTCGGTGGTGGCGGCGGAGAGCTGGCTGGCGGCGCCCTGCAGGTTCACCACCAGGTCGGAGAGCTTCGCCGAGCCGTCCTGGCTCTGGCCGACCATGCCGCGCAGGTTGGCGCTCATGCGGCGGATGGAGTCGCCCAGCGTCCCCGGCACCTCCACGTCCTGGCGCAGGTCCCCCTCGGCGATCTTCTGGGCCTGGACGGCGATGGCCTGCAGCGAGCCATGGAGCGAGCCGAAGGACGTCCCCAGGTCGCCGGCGATGTCCGGCCGGGCGGCCAGCTCGCCGCGCCCCAGCGCGACCATCACGTCGGAGAGGCGACGCATGCCGTCGCGGGAGTCGCGGAAGGCGCGCAAGAGGCCACTGTCCCCCACGATCTCCGCGCGCAGGTCGCCCGCGGCCATGGCCTTGAGCTGGGTGAAGATGTGCTGCATCTCCAGCGAGACCTGGGAGCTGGCGAAGGCCAGGTCGCCCAGCTCGTCGGTGGCCACCCAGTCCGGGCGCTCCGGGGCGCCAGCCACCAGCGAGCGCAGGGAGCCCTCGATGGACGCCGCGGCGCTGGTCTGGCGGGCGGCCAGCACCACGCCGGTGATGATGAACGAGAGCACCAGGAAGGCGCCGATGACCACCACCGGCAAGAGCGCCTTGCCCCCCAGGCCGGCGAGGTCCTGCTCCACCAGCTTCGCCAGCGCCGGGTCGGCCTGGGCCACGCGGGCCACGACCCCTGCCGCCGCGCTCGAGAACTGGGAGGTGAGGGTGAGGGCGCAGAACACCACCACCGAGACCAGCGCCACCACGAAGGTGTAGGGCAGGAGCCAGCGCTGGCGCACCCAGCGCAGGCCGCTGCCGGTGACCTTCCCGCCGCCCTGGCGAGGCTCGGCCAGCACCACCGGGCGCAGCACCGTCTCGAAGTTCGCGAAGAGGATGGTGGCCGAGGCCAGCGCGGCGAGCAGCTGCACCACCGTGCTGAACACCACCAGCGAGAGCCCGCGGTCCAGGTACCAGCCGGCGGCGCCACCGAAGACGAGCCCGCCCACGGTCCAGACGACCAGCGAGCCGAGCACGATGCGCGCCGGCGCCTCGAGCAGGCGCTGCAGCCTCGCGCCGGGGGCCTCGCCGGGGTGGTTGGCCAGGGCGGACTGCAGCACCTGGTGCATCTGCATCCCCAGCGCGGCGACCTGCAGGACGAAGAGGCCGGCCATCCCCGCGCCCAGGGCCAACCGCAGCGAGAGCTCCTCGGTGACGCGGATGCCCAGCACGTAGGCGGCCAGGGCCGCCAGCGGGAGGGTCACGCCGACCAGGCGCTTGATGAGCTCGGCGCGCAGCGCCGGCAGGGTGGGGACGGGAGCGTTCATTTGGCACTCCGGAAGGCAGGGGAGACCCGCTCGATCTCCGCGAGCAGGCGCTTGGGCTCCACCGGCTTGGAGAGGATGCCCGAGGCGCCGGCCTGGAGGCAGCGCTTCTCGGCCTCGGGGGAGAAGTTGCTGGTGAGGATGACCACCGGGATGCGGCGAGTGCGCGGGTGCGAGCGCAGCGCGTGGCAGAGCTCGGCGCCGTCGAGGCGGGGCATGAAGAGGTCGGCCACCACCACGTCGGGGACCGTCTTCTGGATGGCGGCCAGGGCCTCCACGCCGTCGGCGGCCTCGTTCAGCTCGACGCCATGGCTGATGAGGTAGACCTTGAGGACCTCCCGCACCACGCGGCTATCGTCCACGAGGAGGATCGAGCGCATCAGGGTTCACTCCGGGCCGGCGAACCGGCGTCGAGTGCCGCGAGCAGCCGCGGCACGTCCAGCACAGCTTCCCCCCCCGCTCCGTGGATGGCCGCCGCGAAGTCCCCCTGCGCCTGGTCGGCGAAGGAGGCCTCGTAGGGCACCACGTCCTCTGCAG
>CAZAIE010000913.1:0-3577 GCA_964485035.1 uncultured Myxococcaceae bacterium
ACGGGACAGGGATGACATGAAGACCTCGAGGCGCCGCGCGGCGCGTGGCCGGCGCGGTGTGCCCCTGGACGACGGGGCGAGGGGACGTCGGAGCTGCGCTTCAGCCTCGGGGAGGGCGCGGAGGGGAGGACTTGGGCGCGAGCCGCAACAGGCCGATGGCCCGGTGTCCGGCCGCAAGGTCAGGTGCGGAGCAAACCGTCCACTGCGCCAGCACCGGCGGCGGCAGCGCCACCAGCTCGGCCCGCTCCGCCGCGCGCGCGAGCATCCCCGCGGCGCAGTGGTGGTGCATCGAGCGTCTGGCTGTCTCCTCCAGCGCGGGGCCGGTGGGGGACGGCCGGCGCGCCTGCAGCGGCACGTCGACCAGCTCTCCGTGCTCCAGGCACACCGCGTGACGGACGGAGAGGTCGTGGGCGATCCCGGCGAGGTCCGCGGCCACGAGGCAGACCAGCAGCGCCAGCGCCATCGCGCTGCGTGCCAGCTGGCTGACCGCGCGACCCGCCATGCTCACTTCTCCCGGGGGAACGGCCAGGCGAGGACGCCGCCCTCCAGCACCTGGACTCGGCCGAAGCCGTTGGCCTGGAGGATGCGCGCAGCCTCGTAGCCGCGCAGGGAGATCTTGCAGTAGCAGACCACCTCCCGCGACTTGTCGGCGGGCAGCTCGTGCAGCCGGCCGCGCAGCGCGCCCAGCGGGATGAGGTGCTCGCCCACCCCCAAACGCAGCTGCTCGTACTCGTCGGGGTTGCGAACGTCGAGCAGGAAGGGCGGCTCCGGCTGGTCGAGCCGCCGGCGCAGGTCCTCGGCCGAGATGCCGCGGAAGAGCCCCCGCAGCTTGTTCTGCAGCACGTGCGCGGTGGCGATGGAGTGGTCGATGGCCAGCGAGAAGGGCGGGGCGTAGGGCAGGTCGGCGTTGGCCATGGCGTCGACGGTGAGGTGGCCCGCCAGCGCCATGGCCCACGTGGCGACCTGCCGGCTCACGTCCCCAGCGCCCACGCACTGCGCGCCCAGCAGCCGGCCGGTCGCTCGCTCGGCGACCAGCTTGGTCACCAGCGGCTTGCCGGACATGAAGCCAGGCTTGTCCAGGCTTGCGACCACCACCGTCTCCACGTCGATGCCCGCGGCCCGCGCGGCCTTCTCCGAGAGCCCGGTGGCCCCGGCCACGTAGTCGAAGATCTTGCAGATGCCGGTCTGCCGGGTGCCCGGGAAGACCGCGGTGTCGCCCAGCACCACGTTCTCGCCCGCCACGCGCCCCTGCAGGTTGGCCAGGTCTCCGTAGGGGGCGTAGGTGGGCGCTCCGGTGACGAGGTGGCTCGACTCCACGCAGTCGCCCGCGGCGTAGATGTCCGGGTCCGACGTCCGCTGGTGCGCGTTGACGCAGATGCCGCCCGTGGCGCCGAGGGCCAGACCCGCGTCGCGCGCGAGGGTCGTGTTGGGGCTGACCCCGATGGCCACCACCGCCAGCTCGCACTCCAGCTCGGTCCCGTTCTGCAGCTTCACCCCGGTGAGGCGCCCGTCCTCGCCCAGGAATGCGGCCACGCCGTTCCCGGTGATGACGTCGGCGCCCTTGCTGCGCACGTGGTTCTCCACCAGCCGCGCCAGCTGCCAGTCCAGGAAGGACAGCATCTGCGGCAGCACCTCGACCACGGTGATGCCGAAGCCGGCCAGGTGCAGCGCCTCGCAGGTCTCGGCGCCGATGAGGCCGCCTCCCACGATGACCGCCTTGCTGATCTTCTTCTCGTCGCGCACCTTCCTTAGGAAGTCCGCGTCCTGCATGGACTGCAGGGTCACCACGCCGGCGAGGTCCACGCCGGGGACGCGCGGGAGCTTGGGCCGCGCGCCGGTCGCGAGGACGAGCTTGTCGTAGGGCACCTCGTCGGTGGCGCCCGTCGACAGGTCGCGCGCCAGCACCACCTTGCGCGCCCGGTCGATGGAGACGGCCTCAGTCCCGGCGCGGGCGACGATGCCCTTGGCCTTCAGGTAGTAGCCCGGGTCCCGCACCGCGCCGGTGGGGGTGCATAGGAGTTGGTTGCGGTCGTCGAAGACGCCGCCCACGTAGTACGGGTAGCCGCACGAGGCCATGGAGAGCTCGCGGGCCTTCTGCAGGATGGTGACCTGGGCGCGCTCGTCCAGCCGGCGCGCGCGCGCGGCGGCCTTGGGGCCGGCCGCGGAGCCTCCGACGACCACGATGCGCAGGGGGGCCTTCGTCTCGGTCATGGCTGTCTCGTTTCGTCCTGGGACTGCGTGGGAGCGTGGGAGGGCGAGCGGGAGTCGCGGGAGTCGGAGGAGGCCTGGCGCGGCGCCCGGAGCGTCGCCTTCACCCGCTCCCAGAGCGCCCGGAGGTCGGCTGCGGCAGGGCCGTCGCCGTGCTCGACGACGCTCAGCCCCCGCACCTGCGCCGCGCTGATCGCCTCGTCGTACCGGATGCGCCCCAGGGGCACGGCGCCCAGGGCGCTCGCCTCGTGCTCGATCTCGAGGGCGACGTCGGGGTTCAGGTCGGCCTTGTTCACGCACACCGCGCAGGGGGTGCCGAGCTGGCGCGTCAACTCCACCACGCGTCGCAGGTCGTGCAGGCCAGAGACGGTCGGCTCGGTCACCACCAGAGCCAGGCGGGCGCCGGTGAGCGAGGAGATGACCGGGCAGCCGATGCCCGGCGAGCCGTCGCAGACCAGCAGCGGGCGGTCCTGGGCGCTGGCCAGCGCACGGGCCTCGCGCCTCACCAGCGTCACCAGCTTCCCGCTGTTCTCCTGTGCCACCCCCAGCCGCGCGTGCACCAGCGGGCCGTGCCGGGTATCGCTCACCATCCACTCGCCGTTCTGCGCGGGGGACAGCGTCAGGGCTTGGCGTGGGCAGTGGTCCACGCACACGCCGCAGCCCTCGCAGCCCACCTCCGAGACCTCGACGCGACTGGCGCCGGGGGCGAGCCGGAGCGCCTGGTACCGGCAGAGGTCCACGCAGGCGCCGCAGCCGTCGCACTTCTCGGCGGCGAGCCGTGCCGTCCTTCCTCCCGAGAACGGCCAGCGGTGGCGCACCGTGGGGCCCAGCACCAGGTGGAGGTCGGCGGCGTCCACGTCGCAGTCGGCGAGCGCGACGCGGCGCGCGAGCGAGGCGAAGGCGGCGACCACGCTGGTCTTGCCGGTCCCTCCCTTGCCGCTCACCACCACCAGGTCGCCCACCCGGGCGGCCGGCTCCGAGGGCGGCGGCGCGGCCGGGGTCTCCCCCGGGTCGGACACCGGCCTTTCGCGCAGGCGAGGAGCCGGGGTCGTCGCCGCGAGCCGCACCAGGTCCTGGAAGAGCGAGGTGAAGGCAGGGCGCAGCTCGGGGAGTGCCCGCACCGCGAGCTCTCCCCGGGAGTACGCCTCCGCCAGCCGGCGGTCCTGCGGCAGGCGGAGCAGCACCGGGATGCGCTCCGCGGCGCAGTAGTCGAACACCGCGTCGTCGCCCGCGCCCACCCGGTTGACCGCCACGCCGAACGGGCGGCCCAGCTCGCGCACCATCTCCACCGCGAGCCGCAGGTCGTTGAGGCCGAAGGGCGTGGGCTCGGTGACCAGCAGCACCACGTCGGCCGAGCGCACCGTGGAGA
>CAZAIE010000914.1:0-3574 GCA_964485035.1 uncultured Myxococcaceae bacterium
GCGGCGGGGGGGGGGGACCAGTCTCTCGGCCTGCTGCGCTTCGCACGCACACAGAGCACTGCGCGTGCCAGCCCTCGACTGGGGCCAAGTGCCCGGAACCACGTCGCCTGCGGCTGCGCGGATTCGCCGCAGTTCTGCAAGCGCATTGCGCAGATGAAATCGGCGGCGGCGTCGAGATTCCGGACCCGGGATGGCGGCGGCTCGCGCGCGCCGGGTATCCTCTGACTCCTGCTTCGCCCGTTTCGGGCGGAGCCTTCCCGGGGAGGTTCCAATGTCCACCGTGATCCTTGGAGTCAACTGCGCCTACCACGAGTCCTCCGCCTGCCTGATCAAGGACGGAGACATCGTCGCCGCCGTCGAGGAAGAGCGCTTCAACCGCAAGAAGCACGGCAAGCACTCGCGCGTGGACAACGCCGACGAGCTGCCGCTGGCCTCCATCGAGTACGTGCTGCGGGCGGGCGGGGTCACCCCCAACCAGGTGGACCACGTCGGGTTCTCGTTCGACCCGGACAAGCGCCTGGCTGCCAACCGTGACCTCCACGAGAAGAACATCGCGCCGCGCGACTTCGGCACTCCCGAGGGCGAGGAGCTGTTCCACCGTCACGTGCACCGCGCCGGGGCGCTCCTGCGCGAGCGCTTCCCCAAGGCTGCGTTCCACTTCCTGGAGCACCACCTCTGCCACGCTGCGAGCGCGTTCTTCCCCTCGGGCCACCAGCGCGCGGCCATCCTCACCGTGGACGGCATCGGCGAGAGCGCCTCGACGTGGATCGGCCTCGGCGAGGGCAACAAGATCACCCCGCTGGTCGAGGTGCGCTACCCGCACTCCCTGGGCTTCGTCTGGGAGAAGGTGAGCGAGCACCTGGGCTTCGACATCTACGGCGGCCCGGGCAAGCTCATGGGCTACGCCTGCACCACCGACCCCATGGGCGAGCAGAGCGGGGTGGACTACGCGGAGCGCTTCCGCCGCGTCATCCAGCTCACCGACGACGGGTTCAAGGTGGACAACGACGCGTTCCGATTCCGCACCCGCGACTTCTCGGGGCTGGAGCGGCTCTTCGGGCCGCGCCGCACGACCGTGGTGGACCGCTTCGAGGAGGCGTCCATCGGCGCGGGGCTGCAGAAGGTCACCGAGGAGGTGATGGTGCACCTGGCCCAGCTCGCGTGGCGGCGCACCAAGGCCGACGCGCTGTGCATGGCCGGTGGGGTGGCGCTGAACTGCGTGGCCAACGCGGCGCTCTTGCGCGAGACCCCCTTCCGCTCGCTGCACGTGGAGGCGGCGGCCAACGACGCGGGCACGGCGATCGGCGCGGCGTGCTTCATCTGGAACCACCTGCTGGGCAACACCCGGCGGCCGCGCCTGGAGCACAGCTACCTCGGGCCGTCGTACTCCGAGGGCGAGATCGACTCGGCGCTGCACGAGAGCGGGCTGAAGGCCACCAAGCCGGACGACTTGGCCCAGGAGTGCGCCAAGCTTATCGAGGCCGGCGGGGTGGTGGCCTGGTTCCAGGGCCGGCTCGAGTTCGGGCCGCGGGCGCTGGGCAGCCGCAGCATCCTCGCCGACCCCAGCCGCTTCGACATGCGCACGCGCCTCAACGCCAAGGTGAAGGAGCGCGAGTCGTTCCGGCCCTTCGCCCCCTCGGTCCTCGCCGAGGACGTGGGCCGGCACCTCAAGGTGGAGGGCGACCTCGACGCCGCGGAGTTCATGCTCCTGGCCCTGACGGTGAAGGACCGCCGCTCCGGCCAGCACATCCCCGCGGTGGTGCAGGAGAACGGCTCCACCGGGGTCGCCACTTCCCGCGCCCACGTGGTGCGCGACGAGGTGAACCCGACCTACGCGCGCCTCTTGCGGGAGATGAAGGCGCGCACCGGACTGGGGATGGTGCTCAACACCTCCTTCAACATCAGCGAGCCCATCGTCTGCAGCCCGGAGGACGCGCTGCGGACCTTCGGGCGCTCGCGGATGGACGCGCTGGCGATCGGGCCGTTCCTGGTGCGCCGATGAACCTGCGTGAGCCGGCGTGGGTGGAGCGCGTCCCTGTCCGGGTCGCCGGGCAGCCGTCCACGCGGCTCATCGTGATCCTGCGGGCCAGCGGGTGCGCCTGGGCGCGCACCTCGGGCGGCGGGTGCACGAACTGCGGCTTCTACAAGGCCTCCACGCAGGGCGAGCCGGTGGCGGACGAGGACCTCGTCGCGCAGTTCGAGGCGGCGGTGGGGGCCCCGGGTGCGCTGGACGGAGTGGGCGAGGTGGACGTCTTCAACTCCGGCTCGTTCTTCGCCGACCAGGAGATAACCCCGGCCGTCCGCGCGCATGTGTTCGGCCGGCTGGGGCGCACCCGCGTCCGCCGGGTGCTGGTGGAGTCGAGGCCCGAGTTCGTGGGACGCGAGAAGCTGGCCGCGGCGAGGGAGCTGCTCCCCTCGCAGGAGCTGGAGGTGGGCATCGGGCTGGAGAGCGCCAGCGACCACGTCCGCGACCACCTGGTGCACAAGGGCTTCGGCCGCGCCGAGTTCGAGCAGGCGGTGGAGGCGCTGGGCGTGGCGGGAGTGAGGCTGCTCTCCTACGTGCTGCTCAAGCCGCTGGGGCTCAGCGAGCGGGAGGCGATCGAGGATGCGGTGGCCTCGGCGCGCTACGTCTTCGAGGTGGCGCGGCGCAGCGGGGTCCTGGCGCGCGTGGCGCTGGAACCCGTCTTCGTGGCCCCGGGCACGGAGCTGGAGAAGGCCTTCCTGGCCGAGCGCTACACTCCTCCGGGGCTCTGGTCGGTGGTGGAGGTGGTGCGCCGGGTCCATCCGCTGGGCGAGGTCATCGTCGGGTTGAGCGACGAGGGGCTCGAGGCGCGCCGCAAGCCCGCGGGGTGCGAGCGTTGCACCGCGCCGCTGCGTGCCGCGCTGGCGGACTACAACCGCACCCGCGACCTCGGGGCGCTGGAGCGCGTGGCCTGCACCTGCGCCAAGCCGGGAGCGTGAACCGAGCGTGGAGGGAGCTGTCGCCATGAGCAGTCGTCGCACGGTCGGGGTCCTGGCGGTGCTGGTGCTGGCGAGCGGGTGTGGTCCGAGCGCCTCGAACATGAAGGCCGAGGACCTCCATGGGTCGTGGAAACGGGTTCGCCCCGACGGGACGATCCTGGCCATGGGGTTCTCGGCGACGGAGGCGCTCTACCCGCAGCTCCGGGGCCAGACCTCCTGCTTCCGGACGTACTCCGGGAACGAGCCGCCGCTGACGCAGTTGGGCACCTACAAGGTCGAGCGCCAAGGGGACGGAACGTTCCTGTTCCAGACGCTGAAGTGGGGCTACGGCTCGGAGGAGTCCGCGGCCCAGTACCAGACCGAGATCCTGGAGTTCGACGGGAACCGCCTGGTGCTGCTGGGCTCCGAGGGCCTGCCGGTGGAGCTGAGCCGCGTCGAGGAGGGGACGTTCAACTCGGGAAAGGACCAGCAGCCCCCGCCGCTGTGGATGCTGACGCTGTACACGCCGAGGGCGGAGGGAGCGGGAGTGGGGAAGGACCAGGTGGGGAAGCAGGGGCTGTGGAGCCACGACCTGAGGACCGGGAGCCTGACGCGCTGGATTGGGGTGGAGGAG
>CAZAIE010000915.1:0-3569 GCA_964485035.1 uncultured Myxococcaceae bacterium
GCCTTCCATCGCTTGCGCGCCTCCCGGGCCTCGAGGTGGCGGAGGAGGTCGGGGACCACGGGGAGGACCCGTCGCGCCGTCGCCGTCCGTTCGCGGCCGTCCTTGCGCAGGTCGCGGAAGGCCGGCTCGTCGCCGAACGAACACTGCCGGGTTGCATCGAGGCTCGCGTCGAGCACCTCGAGGAGCGGCGGGAGCTCGCGGTGCGCCTGGGCCAGGAAGGAGCGGGCCTGTTCGGTCCACTCGCCGTCCACGGGGGTTCCCGCCGTGCGCAGGAACGACCTGACCAGCGACAGGGGGCCGCGCAGCTCGTCGAGGAGCCACC
This sequence comes from uncultured Myxococcaceae bacterium, assembly GCA_964485035.1. Classification (GTDB taxonomy): domain Bacteria; phylum Myxococcota; class Myxococcia; order Myxococcales; family UBA5297; genus CAZAIE01. The sequence continues at coordinate 323 of CAZAIE010000915.1, forward strand.
GGGGCTCCGCCGTGCAGAGGTCTGCGGTTCGGTAGTCGCGCAGCTCCACGCGGTGGGGGCCGACGACGTGGGTCTGCAGCGGCGGGGGCGGTCGCGGCGCGGCGCAGGCGAGCGCCAGGACGAGGGGGAGGGCCAGTCGGACCGGGTGCATGCGCCCACCTTGCGGGGGCCTGCCAGGCGACGCCTTGACGATCGTCAAGGTCCAGGACGTCTGGGGCTCATCGCCCGAGCGCGAGGGTCCAGGCACCGGCCAGCAGCACGGCGGCCCCGGCGGCGGAGGCAGCCTGGACCGCCCAGCCCGGGGCCGGTCGGTGGCGCAGCACCAGCGCGGCGGCGAGCCCGAGCACGATGCCCGAGGCCACTCCGGCCAGGTGCGCGAGGACGTCGGTCTTGGGGCTGGCGCCGAGCATCGCGAAGAGGCCCAGGCTCGCGCCGAACGCAGTCCAGGCGGTGCGCCGGGTGGACGTCCGCCGCTTGCGCGCGAAGGCCAGGGCCCCGAGCAGCCCCACGGCGCCGAACGTCGCGGTCGAGGCGCCGATGGAGACGTGGCGCGCGGAGTGGATGGCGGCGTTGAGGGCGTTGCCGGCGACGCCCGAGAGCAGGACCAGCAGCACCGCGAGGCCCGGTCCCAGCCACCGTCCGAGCAGGCCAACGAAGACGATGGAGGCGGCGGCGTTGGCCAGCACGTGCGGGAAGTCCGCGTGCAGCGTGAGCGCGGTGACCGTGCGCCACCACTCGCCGGCGAGGACGCGCGCGGCGTCGGAGGCCCCGGTCGCGCGCCAGGGCAGCGAGGAGAGCCGGCCGGTCACCAGGGCGTCGAAGACGAACAGGGCTCCGGCCATCGCCAACCCCGCCCAGACACCGCCTGGAGCTGCGGGGAGCGGCTCCGGTGTCGCATCCCGGACAGTGGCGTTCTCGCGGGAGTACTCCGCGAGCGCCGCGCGGGAGGCCGGGGCATCGCGGGTGTCCACGACGAGGTTCCAGCCACCCTCGGGCTCCTCGTCGAGCCGGTAGCGGATGTCGGTCGAGGCGAGCACCAGCGCCGACTCGTCGACCTCGGCCTCCGAGGCCCGCGACAACAGGGCGCTTTCGTCGATCGCGCGCGGTGGCTCGGCGGGTGGCGGGGGCGCCGCGTTGGGGTCGTCGGAGGTCACGCAGGACAAGCTAAGGCCGGAGCGCCACTTGTCCACCCGAGGAGACCGTCCACCCAGTCCACCCAGTCGACCCAGTCCACGTCCACCCAGGCCACCAAACCGGGCCGCGCCGCGGGGCGTTGGAACAAGGTACAGTTCGTGCCCGCGCGAGCGCGCGATGGAAGGGACCGACGAAATGGCCATCCTCTGCCAGACCTGCGGCGCCGAACTCGCCACCTGGACGGGCAAGTGCCCCCAGTGCGGCGGCACCATGCAGATCGAGATCAAGGCGAAGGCCGACCCGATGCTGAACAAGGTCATCGGCGGGCGCCTGAAGATCACCAAGAAGCTCGGCCAGGGCGGCATGGGCTCGGTGTACCTGGCCGAGCACATGGGCGTCGGCCAGCGGGTGGCCATCAAGTTTCTGAACCCCTCCTTCTCGACCGACCGCAACATCCTGCAGCGCTTCCTCAACGAGGCTCGCTCCTACGGGCAGATCACCCACCCCCACGCGGTCCAGCTCCACGACTTCGGCCAGGACGAGGAGGGCAACCTCTTCATCTCCATGGAGTTCATCGAGGGCCAGGACCTCAAGAAGCTGCTGGAGCAGGAGCAGCGCCTCAACCTGCGCGACGCCCTCGACATCGTGCTGCAGGTCTGTGACGTCCTCGGGTACGCCCACGGCAAGGGCATCGTCCACCGCGACCTGAAGCCCGAGAACATCATGCTGGTGAAGAGCCTGCGCGGCTGGCACGCGAAGGTCCTCGACTTCGGCGTGGCGCGGCTCATGGCCGAGCAGACCCGGGTCACCGCTGCGGGCAGCATCTGCGGCACCCCGCGCTACATGGCTCCCGAGCAGGCCGAGGGCGGCGACGTGGACCACCGCGCCGACATCTACGCGCTGGGCCTGGTGCTCGCCGAGCTGGTGACCGGGGTGCACCCCTTCGTCGCCGGCTCCATCGCCGAGACCCTGCGCCGGCAGGTGATGGACCCCATGCCGCACCTCTCGGCCATGGCACCGGACCTGAAGCTGCCCGACGCGCTCGACGCGGCCATCCAGAAGGCGGTGGCCAAGGACCGCGAGCAGCGCTTCGCGACCATGACCGACTTCGCCAAGGTCCTGGTGCCGCTGATGCCCACCTCCACCATCGAGGCCGGCGAGCTGGCCAAGGGCGTGGAGCAGGCGCAGACGATGCTCCACGGGGAGGCGCTGAAGCGGGACAAGACCACCCACGGCCAGTCGCCCTACGACCGCCCGACGGCCCCTGCGTCGAAGCTGCCTCTCTACGGGGGCATCGCCGCCGCGGCGCTCCTGCTCGGAGGCGGCGGGCTGTGGATGGCGCTGCGCCCGCCCGAGCCGCCACCGATGGGCGACGTGAAGGTCCTCGACTCCAAGCCTGAGGAAGCCATCGCCGTCCCGCCGGAGCCGAAGGAGCAGGTCGCCGCCGCGGATCCGAAGCCCGAGCCCAAGCCGGACCCCGCTCCGGGAACGGGCGAGGTGAAGCCCGGGGTGAAGCAGCCCGAGGTCGCGGCCCGCCCGACGCCGACGCCGGACCCGAGGCCCACGCCCGACCCGCGCCCGGGGAACACCACGGTGGTGGTCCACAACAACGACAACGTGAAGGCCGCGACCGACGAGATCCGCCGGGTCGCCGACCAGGGCATCCTCAACTCCGCGAACACCGAGTTCGAGATCGGCAAGCTGAACACCGCCGCCGACGCGCTGAGGGGCATCAAGCCCGAGAGCCCGGTGTACGCCCAGGCGGCCTCGCTCCAGAAGCGCATCGAGGAGGTTCAGGGACTGCTCGGCGCGGCCCACTCGCTGTACCAGAGGGGCGACTGCGTCGGCGCCACCAAGGCCTACGAGGCGGTGCTGGCCAAGAACCCCCGGATCGAGGCGGCGACCACCGCCATCGCCCGGTGCAAGAAGCAGATGCTCGCCCCGACGCTGGAGTGACCGCCAGCCACGACGTTTTCGCTGCAACGGTCGGTTGACGAAAGCCGGTCGCGTCTGCACCCTTGGCCACCATGAACGGCAACGGGCAACCCAAGGATCAGAAGCGCGATGGTTTCGGACGTCCGGGCGACCGCGGTCCGCGAGGCGGGCGGGACCA
>CAZAIE010000916.1:0-3565 GCA_964485035.1 uncultured Myxococcaceae bacterium
GGGATGCAGCAGCGCGTGGAGATCATCAAGGCGCTCTACCGCGGCGCGGAGTTGCTCATCCTGGACGAGCCCACCGCGAACCTGACCCCGCAGGAGGCCGACGACCTGTACCGGGTGGTGCGCGGGCTGGCCGCCGCGGGGAAGACGGTGGTCTTCATCTCCCACAAGCTGCGCGAGGTCCTCGGCGTCGCCCACCGCATCGGCGTGATGCGACGTGGGCGGCTGGTGGCCACGGTCGCTGCGGGCGAGACCTCCCCCGAGGCCCTCTCGGAGCTCATGGTCGGGCGCCAGGTGGACGGCATGGTGCGGGTGCCGCGTCCTCCCGGACCGCCCGGCGAGCCGCTGGTCCGGGTCGAGGGTCTCTCTGCCCAGAACGACCGCGCCCGCCCGGCGCTCTCGGAGGTGGGCTTCGAGCTGCGGGCCGGGGAGATCCTCGCGGTCGCCGGCGTGGACGGGAACGGACAGGCGGAGCTGGCCGAGGTGCTGACCGGGCTGCGCGCCCCCACCTCGGGAAAGGTGATGGTGCGAGGCCAGGACCTCGCCGGCAAGAGCCCCCGGGCCTTCCGCGACGCTGGCGTCGCCCACGTCCCCTCCGACCGTCAGCAGCGCGGGCTCTGCATGTCCCTGCGCGTGGACGAGAACCTCGCGCTGGGGCGCCACCAGCACAAGCCCTGGGCGCGCGGTGCGTTCATCGACCGGGAGGGCAGGGCCCAGGCCGCGGCCAGGCTCTGCACCGAGTTCGACGTGCGCCCGTCCGACCCCACGCTCCCGGTGCGGGCGCTGTCGGGCGGCAACCAGCAGAAGGTCATCGTCGCCCGCGAGGTGGACTCCTCGCCCAGCGTCCTGGTGGTGGTCCAGCCCACGCGCGGCCTCGACGTGGGAGCCATCTCCACGGTGCACGACCCCTTGCGCGCCGAGCGCGACCGGGGCCGCGCCGTGCTGCTCGTCTCGCTGGACCTGGACGAGGTGCTGGCGCTGGCGGACCGGGTGCTGGTGCTCTACGGAGGACGGGTGATGGGCGTGGTCCCGGGCGAGGGCGCAGACGAGAAGCAGCTGGGGCGGCTGATGCTGGGCCAGCGCCTGGAGGCCGGCCATGGCTGAGCTCCCGGCGCCTTCGTCCCCGGGCTGGCGCGCCCGCCTGTTCGGCCCCCAGACCCACTTCCTGCTCGTCCCGCTGCTCTCGGTGGCCGCGGCGCTGCTGGTCTGCTTCGTCGCCATCTGGGCCACCGGACGCGACCCGCTTGCCGGCTACGAGCGGATGTTCCTGGGCGGGCTCGGCTCGCTGCGCGGCCTGGGCGACTCCAGCGTGAAGGCCTCGGTGCTGGCGCTCACCGGCCTTGCTGTCGCCATCGGCTTCTCGGTGGGGCTGTTCAACATCGGCGCCGAAGGGCAGCTGGTGGTGGGCGCCATCGCAGCGGCCTACGTCGGCCACGCGGTGGAGCCGGGCACGGCGTGGGTACACGTGCCGCTCGCCCTGGGCGCGGCCGCCGCAGCGGGGGCCCTCTGGGGCCTCGTCCCCGCCTGGCTCAAGGTCCGCCGCGGGGTGCACGAGGTCATCTCAACCATCATGCTGAACTGGATCGCCATCCACCTCGTGGAGAGCTGGCTGGTGGTGGGCCCGCTCGCGGCGAAGGCCTCCGGCTCCGGCTTCTCGCTGCCGGGCACCGCGCAGATCCAGGCCACCGCCGAGCTGCCGCGCTTCTTCGGCCCGCGCAGCGACCTGGGCTTGGGGCTCGTGGTCGCGCTCGCCGCCGCGCTCGGGCTCTACGTGCTGCTGCAGCGGACCTGGCGGGGCTTCGAGCTGCGTGCGGTGGGCAGCAGCGCCGAGGCGGCCCGGTACGCGGGCATCGACGTGGGCCGGCGCACCTACCTCGCGATGGCGCTCGCCGGCGCCTGCGCGGGGCTCGCCGGCGCGGTGCTGATCCTCGGGGTGCACCGCCAGTACCCCGCCGTCTTTCACGCCGGCTACGGGTTCGACGGCATCGCCATCAGCCTCATCGGCGGGAACCACCCGCTCGGCGCCCTCCTCGCCGCCGCCTTCTTCGGGGTCATCCGCGCCGGGGGGACGCAGCTGCAGCTACTGCAGATCCACCGAACCTTCCCCGAGCTGATCCAGGGGCTGGCCCTGCTCTTCATCGCCGGCCAGGTCATCACCCGCCACCTGCTCTCCCGGGCGGCCGGCCGGCGCGGGGGCGAGCCATGATCGGCTTCTTCGAGGCCATCCTCGCCTCGACCCTCGACTTCGCCCCGCCGGTGGTCCTCGCCGCGCTGGGCGGGGTGATCTCCGAGCGCTCCGGCGTGGTGAACCTGGGCCTGGAAGGGATGATGCGCCTGGGCGCGTTCTTCGCGGCCGCGGCGACGCTGGCCACCGGCAACCCCTGGCTGGGCCTGGGCGCGGGCATGCTCGCGGCCATGGTCGCGGCGCTGCTCCACGGCTGGCTCTCCATCCGCTGGAGGTCCGACCAGGTGGTGAGCGGCGTGGCCCTGAACCTGGTGGCGCTGGGCGGCGTGACCTTCCTGGTCGAGGCCCTGTACGGCCGCACCGACACCGAGCCCTCGGCGGCGCTGGGCAAGCTGGCGCTGCCGTTTTTGGACGGGGTCCCGCTCCTGCGCGCCCTCTCCAACCACTCGTGGCTCACCTGGGTGGCGCTGGCGGCGCCGGTGCTGCTCCACGTCCTGCTCGCGAAGACCGCGCTGGGCCTGCGCATCACCGCCTGCGGGGAGAAGCCCCAGGCCGCGGCCACGCTCGGGGTGCGCGTGCACCTGGTGCGCTACGGGTGCGTCCTGGCCAGCGGCCTCTTCGCAGGCCTGGGCGGCGCCTCGCTCTCGGTCTCCACCCTGAACCAGTTCAACAACCACATGCCCGCCGGCCAGGGCTTCATGGCCCTCGCGGCGATGGTCTTCGGCAAGTGGACGCCGCTGGGCGCGTTCGGCGCGGCGCTCTTCTTCGCCGCCGCCAACGCCCTGCGCATCAGCCTCGCGTCCTCCCTGCCGTGGGTGAAGGACCTGGTGCCCTCCGGCTTCTTGCTCGCGCTGCCCTACGTGCTCACCCTGCTCCTCCTCGCGGGGTTCGTGGGACGGGCGCGCCCGCCCGCGGCGGATGGGGTACCGTACGACCCGGAAATCCGCTGAGGCGTGGCCCGGGCGCTCCCGGCCATGGGGAGAGGGTTCGCGTGGGCAAGCTCTACGACGCACGGATGGAGATCGAGCGGGTGATCGCCGAGCGCAAGCTCGACTCGGCGAAGACCCTCGGCGCCCTGGGCTTGAGGAGCGGGATGTTGCTCTTCCTCATCAAGCCCGAGACGCCCGACGACCCGGTGAAGCTGGAGAAGCTGAAGAAGGCCGCCGCGGACCTCCTGCAGATCAAGCTCTGAGCGCCCCATGAACCTCTCGATCAAGACCAAGGTCCTCGGCTTCATCGTCGGCTGCGTCGGGCTGTCCGGCGCCCTGCTCCTGGCGCGCAACGAGGCCAGCTACCGCGCGAACCTGGAAGGGATGACCCAGAGCGCCATCGCCAACGCGCGCTCCTCGTGGGAGACGCTCACCGCCGCCGAGGCCGAGGCCG
>CAZAIE010000917.1:0-3564 GCA_964485035.1 uncultured Myxococcaceae bacterium
GCGTCCGACTGCGCGAGGGCCGGAGCCGAGAGGCAGAGGGCGGCGAGGGCTGCGAGGGCGCGGGTCATGGGCACACCCGGGCGGTGGCGTCGTGGTTGGGCTGGGCGCTCTGGGCGCGGGAGCAGACGCCGTTGGCGCGCAGGGTGGCGCAGTCCAGCTTGGCGATGCAGCGGCTCTCCTCGATGTCGTAGGCGGTGTTCACCGTGCCGCAGCTGGAGGAGGTGAAGTAGCAGTCGACGGCCTTGGCGTCGAAGCCGGGGCAGCAGTCCACGAGGTGGGCGACGGCCTCCTCGCACCGCAGCTCGTCCTCGCGGATGCCGCACGTGAGGAGGCTGAGCGCGAGCAGGGCGAAGCCGAAGGGGGATCTCTTCTTGGGGCGAGCCATGGGGCTCCTCGGGATGACCGGCCAGTCGCTGGCGATGATACGCCTACGGCTTCCAGTGCAAAGCAGCGGTCCCCAGGGCCCAGAGGTCGTCGGAGCCGGTGCCCCAGACCACCTGCAGCGCGTCGGTGGTGGGGGAAGGGACCTCGAACCAGGCGCCGCCGGTGTAGCGCAGGAGGGTGCCCTTGGAGCCCACGGCCCAGACGTCCGTGGCGGAGGCGCCCCAGATGCCGTTGAGGGTGTCGGTGGTGGGGCTGGCGACGGTCTCCCAGGACGAGCCGGTGAAGTGCACGATGACCCCGCCGCTGCCGACGGCCCAGACGTCCTTCGGACCGCTGCCCCAGACCGCGTAGAGGGGAGAGGTGGTCTTGGCGGCGAGCTTGTCCCAGCTGGTGCCCGACCAGTGCACGGCGGTGCCGTTGCCGCCGACGGCCCAGAGGTCGTTCGCGGCGCTTCCCCAGAGCGCCATGAGGCCGTAGCTCGTGGGCTTGGCCGCGTCCTTGAAGCCGCTGCCCTGGTTGCGCAGGATGGTGCCGCTCGCGCCGACGGCCCAGACGTCGGAGGCCGAGGAGCCCCAGATTCCGGAGAGGAGGACCGCCGTCGGGCTGGAGGCGGCGGTCCAGGCAGAGCCATCCCAGTGGAGGATGGCCCCGGAGTCGCCGACGGCCCAGACGTCGCTCGGGCCGCTTCCCCAGACCGCCTTGATCCACGTGGTGACGGGGCTCGGGGACTTCTTCCACTCCGAGCCCTGCCAGCGCAAGAGCGTGCCGTTGGTGCCCACCGCCCAGACGTCGCTGGCCGAGCTGCCCCAGGCGCCATGGACGTTGCCGCCAACGATCGTGGCGGGCTTCCACCCGGCCTTGCAGGACTCGAGTTGGTCTGGGCCCGGGCAGCCCTTGGTCGGCGTACTGGTGCCGGAGTCTGGGGTGGCTGACTGGGGTTCTCCGCAGGCGCAGAGGGCCAGGGCGAGGATGGGGGCGAGACGCATGCGACCTCCACGAAGGGGACACAGGAGACGTGCTTTCGTGGCCGCGCGCAACGGGAACGATCCGCGAGCCGTGCGTGGAAGGCCCGGAAGGGGAAGCGTCTTCCAAGGTGGGAGTCGGGCAGACTCCCGGTTTCCCCGCTGTGCTGTGCAGGTTCCAGCCCGGCGCGGTGCGCGGGCCGGAGGACCCTCGCGGTGAGCAGTGGTTACTTGACTCGAGTTAAGTAACTGCCTCCGTTCCCAGGAGGACCCCCAGTCTGCCCGGGCGCGTCCGGAGGGTGGCAGGAAGTCCCTGGAATGACGCCCCCCTTCCAAGCCGTCGGGAGGATGGGGCTAGGTTGCGAGGACTACGGGAAGCGGGGAGGGTCGATCCGGAGGGCACTCTCCGGCAGGAGGCGCTTCACGCGCTCCTGCTCCTCTGGCGGGAGGGGATTTCCCCGCAGGTCGAGCAGCCGCAGTTCGCGGAGCCTCGCGACTTCGTCGGGGATGCGGGCAAGGCGATTGCCGTCGAGCAACAGCTCGCGCAGTCCACCGAGCGCGAAGACCTCCTCGGGGATTCGCTCGAGCCCGGCCTGGCCCCAGTCCAGGTGCACCAGGGGGCTCGAGCGGATGGAATCCGGGAGGCCGGTGATGGCGTTGCCGCGGATGGAGAGGTGCCGGAGCCGCCCGTTCTGGCCGAGGCCGGCCGGGAGCGAGGTGAGGCCGGAGTAGGTGACCACCAGTCTCTCCAGCGAGGGGAGGGACGCGAGTGAGGCGGGCAGCTCCCGGAGGTGGGGCGAGCCGGCGTAGAGGGTGGTGAGCCGCGGCCAGCCCCCGCTGCAGTCCGGAAGCGCGGTGAGGGGGACGCCCGAGACCTCCAGCAGGTCGAGGTGCTCGAGCCGGCAGACCGCCTGGGGCAGCGCGGAGAAGGGGTTGCCGCCGAGTTGGAGATTGGTCAGTTGGGTGAGCGTCCCCAGCGCTTCCGGCACGTGCGCGAGGTGGCTGTTGCGCAGCGCCAGCAGCCGGAGTTCCCCGAGCGAGGAGAGGTCGTCGGGGATGACCAACAGCGGAGCCTGCTCGATGCGCAGCTCGGTGGGGCGCTGGCGTGCGGCCGCGGCTTGCCGGAAGAGGGCGGCGCCGTCGGGGAGGCTGGCCTTCCCCGCGCCTCGGGCGATCTCCCGGGCGCGCCTGGTGGGGAGGAATGGCTGGCCGTGCTCGATGACCACCAGCGGGCGGAGTGCACAGGCGGTGGCCAGCAGCAGCGAGAGGTTGAGCCTGCGGCGCCGCTGGGGCGTGGTGGCGAACACCTGGTCTTCGACGAAGAAGCCGGCGCGGGCGGGCAGGTAGAAGAACTGGAACAACAGCCCTGCGACGCTCGCGTAGAGGAGGGTGAGCACCAGGTTCTGCTGGTTGATGGGCTCGGCGTTCGCGGCGATCACCCGCCAGCTCGCGGAGTAGGCGATGCAGGCGAAGGCCACGAGCCCCAGGTCGACCACGGCTGCCGGCAGCGGCGGCTGGAGCCCGCGCGCGGGCGCAGGCGTGGGGAACAGCAGGAGCCCGAGGACGTACAGCTCCCTGAGCACTCCCGCGACGAGCACCACCGCTCCAGGGCCGGACTCGATGGTCCCGCCCAGCGCCTCGAGGGCCACGATGCAGAGCACCATCCCCAACGCGAGGTGGGTGAAGGCCAGGACCGCGCCCCACGGGGTGGTCAGCGGCTGGCCGGGTACCGCGACGCCGCCGGCGACCAGTCGCTGGCGGACGAGCGCGAGCTTCGCCCGCAGCAGGATGGGCTCCGCCACGAGGACGGCCAGGACCAGCGCGCCCAGCAGCGGGTTGGTGCCGTGCTCGTGGACCACCCCGAGGGCCTGGCGCAAGACCCAGCCGTCGAGGAGGACGGCCCAGGCGGCGAAGGCGAGGTGGGCCACCAGGCCGCGGCCCCAGCGCCAGAAGCCGGTCTCGGGTGGCAGCCGGGCGGCCAGCTCGGCCATCGAGGACTCGCCGTCGGGCATGGCGTCAGGGCTTCTGCACCTGCCGGAAGGCCTGCAGCGCGCCGGTGGTGGGCGGCGCGCCGCGCAGGTCGGCCGGGCCGCCTGCCTTCCAGACGCGCGGGCCGACCTCCACCGTCTCGCCCTCGGCGATGGCCCGGTCGCTGGAGATGACGTAGGGCGCCACCGAGCCGAAGAGGATCTGCGCCGCCTCGAGGTCGCGCGGGTAG
>CAZAIE010000918.1:0-3557 GCA_964485035.1 uncultured Myxococcaceae bacterium
CGCACCGGGTTCCGCGCGCGAGAGGCGGAGGCAGTGCGGGGGTGGATCGCGGCGGCCCTCGCGAGCCGGAGCGACCGCTCCCGGTCGCCCTTCGACTCCCACAGCGCCCGCGCCAGCGCGAACTCCAACCGGGCCACCGAAGACGGCGCGCGAGTGAGCCCCTCGAGCGAACCCGGTCGCTGGAGCACCTCCACCGCCTCGGCCGGGCGTCCCAGCGCGAGCAGCGTCTCGCCCAGCCCCGCGTACTCGTCCACCATCTCCGAGGGGACCACGCCGGGGACCGCCGCCAGCGTCTCGGCGCACCACGTCAGGTCCGCGAGCGCCCCGGTCAGCTCCCCAAGGCCGCGCCGGGCCTCTCCCATCTGGCACCTGGTCGCCGCGGCGGCCGAGCCACCCGGGGTGAGGTGCTGCTGGATGCGGTGCGCCTCCTCGCTGGCGGCGAGCGCCTCCCGGTAGCGCCCCAGCTCGAGCCGCGCGTTCGCCAGCCCCTCCAGCGCGAACGCGGTGTGCCGGTGCTCCGGCCCCAGCGCCACGCGCGCCCGAGCCACCACCTCGCGCAGCACCTCCTCGGCCTCGGCGAACCGCCCGGTGGACATGAGCGTGTTCGCCTGGTTGGTCCGGTACAGCAGCAGGTGGGGATGGTCCGGGCCCAGGACCTCGCGGGCCATCGCCGCGGCCTCGCCCAGCGCCTGGAGCGCCTCGCCGGTCCGCCCCAGGCCGCCCAGCGCCACCCCGGTGTTGTTCAGCGAGCGGGCCAGCAGGTAGTGCTTCTCACCGAAGGCGCGCCGGCGCAGCTCCACGCCCCGCTGCGACTCGCGCAGCGCGTCCTCCCAGCGGGTCATGCGCAGGTACACCGCGCCGCGGTTGCTGTGGACGTCGGCCTCGAGCGCCGGGTCGGCGCCGCCCATGGACTCGATGGCCGCCCCGGCGAGCTCGCCCCAGCCCAGCCCCTCGTCGAAGCGCTCCTGAGCCTGGCCCAGCACGTACATCAGCCGCGAGGCCGCGGCCGCGAGCGTCGCGCGGTCGCCCCCGGCCTGGGCGCGCACCACCGCCGCGAACAGGATCCGCTCGGCGCCCTTGATGTCGCTGCGCTCCTCCGCGAGCAACCCCGCCTGCAGCTCCACCCGCGCCTGCAGCGGCCGATAGCCCAGCGCCTCCGCGCCCTGGCGCAGCGGGCCGAGCGCCGCCTCCGCCTCGCCGAACCGCGCCGCCTCGCGCAGCAGCTTGAACCGGTGGAGCTGCTCCTCCAGCGTCCGGAGCTGCTCGCGGCGGGCGGGATCGTCCGGGAGCGCCAGTCCCCGCTCCAGCGCCGCGACGTCTGCGCACCCGGAGAGCGGCGTGAGCGCCCCGGCGAGCTGCGGCGCCCGGCCCACCAGCGAGGCGTCCGCCTTCTCGAGCAGCCCCACCAGCGCGTGCAGCTCCGAGAGCCGCTCCTCGAGGCACACCGAGCGCAGCCCGAATACCCGCCGCGTCTCGGTGCCGCGCAACAAGGCCGCCTCGCAGGCCGCGTCGCCCAGCTGCGCCCACTGCGCCGCATAGGCGTCGAGCAGCGGTTGCAGCGCCGCCCATGCCATCTCGGCCCCAGGGTGCCCGGTGGCCCCGAGCGCCCGCTGGGCGGCCTCCCGGCGCGCCGGGTCCCAGACACCGACCAGCCGCTGGTGGGAGCCACGGCAGAGCCGCTGGTTCTCCACGCGGGCCCGCACCAGCGCCCCCGCGCCCAGGAGCACCGCGAGCAAGGCCACCCCGCCCAGCGCCAGGCGCCTCCGGCGCGCCCAGGGATCGCGCGCGAGCGCCTCGAGCATCGCCTCGACCGACGGGAAGCGGTCCTCCGGCTTGGGAGAGAGCGCCCGGAGCAGGGCCGCCCGAACCCGCGTGGGGACCTTCACCCCGGGCGGGTCGGGCGCGAGGCGCATGGCCAGCGCGGCCGCGCGCAGCGACTCCGGGTCGCGGCCCTCGAAGGGGCGGTGGCCGTAGCAGGCGAACCACAGCGACACCGCGAAGCTGAACTGGTCCGAGCGCTCGGTGGCCGAATCGCCGCCGAGCTGCTCCGGAGCCATGTACGCCGGGGTGCCCACCATCGACCCGGCGACGGTCTGCGCCAGCGAGGCCGAGACCGAGCCGGACCCGTGCGAGCGCGTGGTCGCCTCGCGGGAGTCGCGGCGATCGGCGCGGGCGATCCCGAAGTCGGTGAGCCGCGCCACGCCGTCGCGGCCCATGAGGATGTTCGCCGGCTTGATGTCGCGGTGGACGATGCCCGCTCTGTGCGCGGCTGAGAGCCCACGCCCCGCGGCCAGGAACACCGAGAGGACCTCGCGCGCCGTGCGCCGCCGCGCCTTGATCCAGTCGCGGACGTCGCCGCCCTCGACGAACTCCATGGCCAGGAACACGCCCTCGGAGCAGGTGCCCACGTCGTGCACCGCGACCACGTTGGGATGCGAGAGCTGGGCCATGGCCTGGGCCTCGCGCAGCAGGCGGGCCTGGGCCAGCGCGGCCTCCTCGGCGTCCTCCCACGGCTCCTGGCGCAGGACCTTGATGGCCACCTTGCGCTCGAGCTGCGGGTCCCACGCCGCGAAGACCTGGCCCTGGCCGCCCTCGCCGATGCACGCGAGCAGCAGGTACCGGCCGAGGCGCGAGCCGGCCTGCAGCGGCGCCTTGGCCTCGGGCGGGGGCAGGACCTGCTGCTCGACGGTGGGCGCAGGCCCGGCTCGGAGCGAGGGCCGGTCGGCCTCGGTGACCTCACCGGTGCGGCTCGACCCCGTGGGCCCCGCCCCGCTCTCGGAGTCGCACAGGTGCTGCACCAGGGCCGTGCACACGCGGCAGGCGTGCAGGTGCTCCTCGGCGGCGACCCGCTCGGACGCGGGCAGCTCACCACGGACGAGGGCGCGCGCGGTGGCGGCGTCGATGCACGGGCCTTGGGGGGCGCTGGGGTTCACGCAGGGCCTCGGACGGAAGGCCTGGGAGCGTACCACTGGGAGGGCGACGAACCGTGGGTCGACCCTCCCGCTAGGCGCGGGCGTTGCCACCCGCGCCCCTCCCCCAGCTCCGCCAACCGCCTATGGTTTGCCGCATCCGGTTCTTCAGGTCACGGGTTCGCTGCGGGATGCAGCGTGGAGTGGACCGCCAGGGCTGGGCCCAGCCTGAAGACCGACTCGACCAGCAGTGGGTGAAGCCCAGCCGCGCTGGAGAACCTTTCAAGCGTCGGTATCCCAATCGGCCTCGTCGACCACCCAAAAACCAAGCGGGCGCCCGAGACCCGGACGCCCGCCCGTTGCACCACAGTCCGCTCAGTTCTGGGTGTTCACCCGGACCGCACCGAGCTTCTTGTCCCAGGTGGTGGTGGGCTCGAAGCCGCCCTTGCCGTCGTCCTTGAAGCCCGAGAGCCCGGTGGCGACGCGCTTGCCGGCGTAGTTGAACAGCTCGGTGTAGCCGTCGTCCCCGTCGGTGCTGGTGTGCACCGCGTAGAAGCGCTGGCCGCCGACCTGGAGCTTGTAGACGCCCACCGAGCCCCAGTCCTCCTGCTCGACGTTCTTGAAGTAGAAGTTGAAGGCCTCCTGCAC
>CAZAIE010000919.1:0-3553 GCA_964485035.1 uncultured Myxococcaceae bacterium
GTGGGAGACGGTGTGGGCCCGGGTGCTGGGCGGGCTCGCGGGGCTCGCGCTCCTGGGCGCCGGGGGGTGGTGGCGCGCGCGCGTGTTCACCCGCCGCAACCGCCTGCTCTCGGAGCGCAACCGCGCCCAGGCACGCACCCTCTCCGCGCTGCGGCAGGCCCGCGAGCGCATCGGCGCGCTGACGACCGACCTGCGCGGGCAGGCCGAGCAGATGCACGCCACCGCGGCCCACCAGCACACGGCCTCGACGGAGCAGGCCCAGGCCCTGGCCGCGGCGAGCACCTCGGTGAGGCTGGTCGCCGACTCCTCCCGCGCTGCCGCCGACCGGGCGCGCACGGTGCTCGCGCGCGCGGAGCAGTCGCAGGAACTCTCGGCGAGCGGCCGGCGCGACGTGGAGGACGCGATCCAGGCGGTGGAGAAGGTGGACTCCCAGACCTCGCGGACCACTGCCCGCATCGGCGCGCTGGACGAGCGCAGCGAGCGCATCGGGGCCATCGTGGACTCGGTGACGGAGCTCGCGGAGACCACCTCCATGCTGGCCCTGAACGCCTCCCTCGAGGCGGCGCGGGCCAGCGAGCACGGCCGCGGCTTCCTGGTCATCGCCCAGGAGATGCAGCGGCTCGCGGCGCAGTCCAAGGCTGCCGCGACCCAGGTCCGCGCCATCCTCGAGGACGTCACCAAGGAGACGCGCCTGGCGCTCGCGGAGACCGAGGCCGGGCGTGCCCAGACGCGCGAGGGCCGGGCGCACGTGCTGCGGGCGGGCGAGACCATCGGCCAGCTCTCGGCGCTCATCGGCGAGTTCGCCACCACCGCCCGCGAGATCGCCGCGGACTCCGAGCGCCAGCGGGTGGGGGTCGAGCAGATCCTGGAGACGGTCAACGGCTTTGGCGAGGGGATGGAGCGCGCCCTGCAAGCGGTGCGGGACATCGAGGCGGCGTCGGCGACGCTGGCCACCCAGTCCCAGCAGCTGACGCTCGAGCTCGAGGACCGCCCCGCGGACTGAGGCAGCGGCTCCGCGGCAACCGAAGTGCTCGTGCCGACCATCGAGCGGCGGAGCCGCGGTCGAGAGTCGAGAGTCGAGGGTCGAGAGCAGGCCTCTCGACCCGCCGGCCGCTTGCCGCGGTGCATCACAAGTCATCTCGGCCCGAGACGCCTTCGAACGTTGGTTCAGGGAGCCTTGGCTTCGGAGTCCGCCGCCGCGTGCACCTCGGCCGCGGGGTGCTCCTCCAACGCGATCGCCTGGCCGTACCCGACCTCGAGCTCCTGGCCCTCGACGAACGGCTCGCGCCGGCCGTCGACGATCAGGTCGTACTTGGGCTCGCGCTCGCGCCGGGTGATCTTCGTGACCTTGGGGCTCCAGGGGTTGCGGTACGCGCCGTCCACGATCCGCAGCTCGATCTCCAGGGCCTGGGCCTGGTTGCAGGTCGCCTTCAGCCCCTTGGCCACCTCGGGCGCGAACTCACGCTGGTAGGTCTCGACCAGTTCCTTGTAGACCGCCGGCCGCGAGTCGGCCCGCACGGTGCCGGTCGCCTCCACGCGCACCGTGATGTCGCAGCTCCCCTGCGGCGGGGGCGGCGGCTCGTACTTCACGGTGTAGCGCCCCGCAGCGAGCTTCGAGAGGTCCTTGATGGGGAAGGCGCCCTTCGACCACTCCGCGTTCTCCAGCCGCGCGAACTCCAGCTTGCCCGGCAGCGCCGTGGTGACCTTCGAGACCGGCGCGCGCTCGGTGTCCAGCGAGCCACCGTCGTACCAGAGGTCGGGCTTGAGCTTCAGGTTCACGCTCTTGCTCGCCGCCTTGAGGTTCAGGTCGGTCCGCGAGAAGTCCACGGCGATGGTGTTCAACGGCGTCGCGGTCACCCAGGCGCGGAAGCAGTTCGGCCCGTTCCGGGTGAGGCGCTGCGGCGCCTTGCCGTTGAGCGCCACGTCGAAGTCCAGCACGAAGCCCCCCTCGGGGTGCGCGCGGTAGTTCCGCTTCGCCGCCTCGGCGAACAGCGGGATGCCGCTGGGCAGGTTCAGGCAGACCTGCACCGCCGCAGGCTTGTCCGCGGCAGCGGCCGCCGTGCCCGAGGAGAGAAGAACGAGCGCAACGAGAGTGGCCTTCATGGAACGACCTCCGGTCCGACGATTTGCACCCCTCGTGCCTCATGGATTCCCTCGTTGTTCCGCAGGAGTTCGCGAGCGGGCGGAGGGTCGGGTCGGGCGCATGGGTCGGCTGGGCCTCAGCCCCACGGCCGGGCCGGGTCCCCAGGCTCGGGCGGCGACGGCGCCGCAGGCCCCGGCTACACTCGAAGCGCATGTTTGCCCTGGCCGCGCTCTCGATGGTCCTCGCTGCTGCGCCCGCTTCACGCCCGTCCCCCGACTGCGGCGCGTTCACCTGCCGCTACTTCGACACGCCCCAGAAGGCCTTCGCACAGGTCCTCGAGTCCCGGCCGCTGGTGCTCGGAATCGGCGAGTACCACGAGGTCGAGAGCGGCCCGCGCGTCCCCTCGGCGATGAAGCGGTTCACGCAGCGGCTCCTGCCCCTGCTCAAGGGACGCGCCGCGGACCTCATCGCCGAGACGTGGATCACCAACAAGCAGTGCCGCGCCGCGGTCCAGGCCACCGAGCAACTCGAGAAGACCACCGAGCGCCCCGCCGAGACCGAGGACGAGGTGGTGACCATGCTCAAGGGCGCGAGCGCGCTGGGCATCGAGCCTCACATCCTCGTCCTCGAGTGCGAGGACTACGAGGACCTGCTCGACGCCGAGGGCGTGGTGGACAACCTCAAGGCGCTGCAGATGGTGACCCGGCTGGTGCAGGAGAAGACCGAGGCCATCCTCGCGAAGCTCGGTCCGGAGAACCAGAAGGCAGTCGTCATCTACGGCGGAGCGCTGCACAACGACCTCACGCCCGCGGAGGACTACGCCGAGTTCAGCTTCGGTCCCCACCTGAAGCAGGCGACGAACGGGCGCTACGTCCAGCTCGGGCTGTACGTCCCCGAGTTCGTGGAGCGCGACGAGGAGACCCGGAAGGCGGCGTGGTTCCCCTACTTCGAGAAGCACGTCTCGACCCAGAAGACGCTGCTCATCTCGCTGAGTCCGGAGGCGCACCTGCTCGTCTTCCCGCGCACGCCCGCGCCCAAGCCGCGGCCCAAGGCCAAGTAGGAGCGAGCGTGCTCGACCTGAAGCTGCAGCTCGTCCTGGACGTGACCCTGCACGACGCGGTGGCCGGCTGGCGCGGCGTGGAGGAGCGCGTGTTCCTCACCAAGCGCCGGGGCGAGTCGCTGGACCACGTGCTCATGAAGCTGTGCGGGTGGCTGCTCTTCTACCACCCGGATCTGCGCATCGAGATGAGCGCCGACCAGCACTACAAGCCCGACCTGCTGCGCCTCGACGAGCGCGGGGACCCGGTGCAGTGGATCGACTGCGGACACACCGCGCTGCGCAAGCTCGACCGCATCGCCTCGAAGAACCGCAAGACCACCATCGACATCATCAAGCCGGTGGAGCGGGAGCTGCGGCTCTTCAAGGCCGCGGCCGACGAGAAGATCGCGAGGCCGGAGCGCGTGCGGTAC
>CAZAIE010000920.1:0-3545 GCA_964485035.1 uncultured Myxococcaceae bacterium
GGACGAAGGGCCCGTTGCTCACAGTGGCGGCCAGGGAGTTCACCCCCGAACTCACCTGCGAGGGCGTGATCCGCTCGGCCGCGTCGTCGGGCACGCGGACCCATGTCCGCCAGTAGCCCGCCGCGGAGGCGAAGCGCTGGTGGGTGTCCGAGCCGCCGATGCCCGCCACCTTCATTCCGCGCGAGAGCAGCGTGAACCAGTCGTTGAACGCCCCGCGGGCGGAGGTGGGATCGAGCTGGTCGGTCCCGGAGTTGAGCAGCTCCAGCGCGTTGAAGTCCCCGGAGAGCATCCGCGAGTCCTGGGCGGTGGCTCCCGGCTGGTCGGCCGCGTCGAAGTCGTGCGGGTGTGCGTGCGTGGCCAGGGTGTCCAGGTCGACCTTCATCGCGGAGAAGACGCCCAGCACGAACCCTCGCGGGTGGTTGAGCTGGACGGTGGTCGCGCCCTTGCGCCGGCCTTCGCTGAAGATCTCCGCGGGGGTCAGCGTGGGTCCGCGCCCTCCGCCCCAGTCCACCGCGCCGTGGGAGATGGGATCGGTGAGGTCGGGGACCAGCGGGTAGAGGTTCGTGTGGCCCAGGTCCACCGGCGAGACCTCCTCGCCGGCCACGCAGGCGAGCAGCTTCTCCGCGCCGATGGCCCGGATGGCGGGGCCGTAGTCGGTGACGTAGTCGTGGTCGGTGCCCACCAGGATGTCCACGCCCTCTGCGGCGAAGGTGAGCGCGCGCGCCGCCTCCTCGATGGCGCTGTCAGGGCTGTTCACCCCGTGGACGTGGAAGTCCCCCGAGGCCCAGCCGGGTGTCGCCACCACGTGCGCCAGCGTGGCCTTCACCGAGCCGTCGGCCAGGCGCAGGTCCACCGGCGTTCCGCCCTTGGTCGCGAAGTCCCGCGGGTGGATGGACCACTCCGGCCCGCGCGAGACCAGCACCCGATACTCGCCCGCGGGAAGCTCGAAGGTGCCGAGGCCCGAGACCGGGACGAAGTCGATGAGCTGGACGTTGTCGGGGACGGCGTCGCGGCCGGAGTCCAGGAAGCGCTGCAGCGAGCCCCAGGGCGCGGGGCAGGTCCCGGTGGCGCAGAGGACCGTGACCTTCGCCGGCAGCGGCCCGCCCTGCGCGTCGGCGACCTCGACGGTGAGCCGGCGGGGCACGGCGAGCTCGAAGTCCACGCGAGCCGTGCCCTCGGCGCGCACCTGGAGGACGGGCGCGGGCTCGCCCGCCTCGGGGATCACGCGGGAGCCGGGCGCCCAGGCCGAGGCGAGGTACGACCCGGGCGCGAGCCGGCCCTGGTAGCCGCCCTGGGCGTCGGTGACGAAGACCGCATGCACCGCGTCGTCCCGCTGCAGGGAGACCCGGGCGCCGGCCAGGGGCGCGCCGCCGCGCGTGACGGTGCCCACGAACGCGCCGGTGGTGGTCGAGGTCGCGGATGCCCGGGCCGCGGCGATGATCGACGCCACCTCGCCGAGGTCGCGGCCGACCACGAAGTCCCGCGCGACCATCCGCGCCTGACCGGCGGGGATGCGCAGCTCGCCGGGGCGGGTGGCGAGGTCGGGGTTGAGCCAGTCGCTCAGGCCGGTCAGCCCGGGCGCGCCGAGGATGGTCCCGGTAACCCCGGCGATGGTCAGCGTCGCGCTGTTGCGCTCCGGCAGGTAGGGCGCGCCGGGCTGATACGCCGCGTAGCCGTAGGCCACGCCGACGCCCTGGTAGCCGAACCAGCTCATGCGGTCGATGCCCTGGCACATGCCGCCGTAGCCGAAGCCGCCGGTGCAGGACTCGCCGTTGAACAGCTCCACCGTCCAGCCCGGGTCCGCGAGGTCGCCCACGCTGGTGACGATCTCCTCGGTGCCGGTGTTGCAGAAGGCGGTCACGTACCGCACCCGCTGCTCGCCGGGGTTGAGCACGAAGTAGTTGGTGAGCTTGAGCGGGAACTGCTTGTCCAGGTCCAGCGCCGGCGCGTTGAAGATGTTCTTGATGCGCAGGTAGTCCTGGGTGGTCTCCTTGCCGCTCATCGCCACGATGGCCGGCTCGGCTTCTCCTCCCGCGTTGAGCACCTCGAAGGTCTCGGGGTCCAGGGTCTTGCCCAGGTTGTAGAAGAGCCCCAGCTCGCCGAACTGGTCCTGCCCCGGGCCTTCGCGGACCAGGTCGGCGTCGATGATCGTCGCGCCGTAGGGGTTGGGGCCGACGTGCCGGTCGCGGGCCTGCAGCGCCACGCGGATGCGGTCGTTCGCGAGCAGGTAGTCGCCGTCCTTGGCCCAGGCGTTCGGTCCGCCCACGGTGTCGGCGGCGCCGGCGATGATGCGGGCCTGGGTGCGTCCCGGTCCCCGGACGAGGAAGCGGTCGAGTGGGATGGCGCAGCGCTCGGGCGGGGCGCCTGCGTCCAGCCCGGGACCGGCGTCTTCGAAGGCCGCCTCGGCGTCTGGAGGTTCGGAGGCGTCGGGGCGCAGCGGCTCGTCGGGGCAGCCCGCGAGCACGCCGGCGGACAGCAGCACGGCGAGGGCACGGAGGGACGTCTGGCGAAGCGGCATGGTCCGCAATGGTCCAATGGACCCGACGGACGGACAAGCGAAAGTCTCGGGGAGGCCGCGGAGCGTCAGCCAGTCGACGTGGCGGGCGTGTCCTCGCGGGGGGAGAGGCGCTGGTACTGCTCGAGCGTCGCCTGGATGACGAGCTTGTCCCCCGCCTGGAGGGCCTCGGGGGAGTGCGGCTCGGTGGCGGGCGCCGTGCCGCGCTGGAGCCGGAGCACGCGGACGCCCAGGTCGTCGAGGCACTGGCCCACGGTGCGGCCGGTGAGCGGGGAGGCCGCCTCGAGGGTGAGGTCGCCCACCACCACCAGCTGGCCGTCGAGCTCGAACGAGGTGCGGACGTTCACGTCGAGCGCCGCGGCGGCGAAGGCCGGGGCGGCCAGGGCCGAGGTGGAGAAGGCGTCCACCTGGAACGCGTCCTGGACCTTCTGCACCAGGTCGTCGTCGAAGAGCCGCATCACCACGCGGATCTTCGGGTTCATGCGCCGGGCGTCGAGGGCGATGTTGAGGTTGGCCAGGTCGTCGTCGGTGGCGCAGACGATGGCCCGCGCGGACTTGATGTTGGTGGAGGCGAGCGCGTTGCCCGCGCGCACGTCGTCGATGAGCAGCGGCACGCCCTCGTTGCGCAGCGCCTGCACGAAGGGGGCGTTCTCGTTGCGCTCCACCACCACCACGTCCACGCCCAGGTGGTGCAGCCGCTCCAGCACGCGGTAGCCGATGCGGCCGGCGCCGCAGAGCACGACGTGGCCCTTCATGGTCTGGGCTTGCACGGCGATCCACTCCTTGTCGTTGCGGTGCTTGGCGAAGAAGAGGAAGCCGAAGCGCACGAGACCGTCGGCGAGCACCGCGAGGCCCAGCACCGGGATCAGCGCCTCGAACAGCATCATCCACCAGCTGTCGGGCATCTCCAGCGAGGGCTGGCCCATCATCAGGAAGTAGGTGGCGCCCATGGCCTGCGGCAGCGTCACCCCGTGACCGTGGCGGGTGTACCAGAGCCACAGCACCAGGCTCCCGCCCAGCTGCACCAAGG
>CAZAIE010000921.1:0-3544 GCA_964485035.1 uncultured Myxococcaceae bacterium
ACCTCGAGCTCAAGCTCGGCAACCCCCGCCCGCCCTCGTTCCCGCTGCCCGACGGCATCAGCGAGAACGACCTCATGGCCAAGCTCTCGCGCGAGGGCCTGGAGAAGCGCTTCCAGGAGAAGCAGAAGAAGGGCGAGCCGTTCGACCCCGACCAGTACCGCGCCCGCCTGGAGCTGGAGCTGGGCGTCATCGTCAAGATGGGCTTCTCGGGCTACTTCCTCATCGTCCAGGACTTCATCAACTGGGGGAAGAAGAACGGCGTCCCCGTCGGGCCCGGCCGCGGCTCCGGCGCCGGCTCCATCGTGGCGTGGGCGCTGCGCATCACCGACCTCGACCCCATCCCCTACAAGCTGCTGTTCGAGCGCTTCCTGAACCCGGAACGCGTCTCGATGCCCGACTTCGACGTCGACTTCTGCCAGACCAACCGCTTCAAGGTCATCGACTACGTCGGCGAGAAGTACGGCAAGGACAAGGTCGGGCAGATCATCACCTTCGGGTCCCTGAAGGCGAAGTCCGTCCTGCGCGACGTCTGCCGCGTCTTCGGCCTGCCCTTCACCGAGGCCGACAAGATCGCCAAGCTCGTGCCCGACATCCTGGGCATCAGCCTCAAGGACGCCATCTTCGGCAAGAAGGCGGTGAAGGAGGGCGAGAAGGACATCCCCGGCGAGCCCAAGCTCAAGGAGCTGATCGACCAGCCCAAGCCCCTGGGCGTGAAGATGATCTCCCCCGGCGAGAAGGAGGAGAAGGAGATCACCACCAAGGACCTGCTCGAGATCGCCATGGCGCTCGAGGGGCTCCACCGCCAGCCGGGCATGCACGCCGCCGGCATCGTCATCGGCGACCAGCCGCTCACCGAGTACGTCCCGCTCTACTCGCCCCCCGGCGAAGGGACCATCGTCACCCAGTTCGCGAAGGAGGAGGTGGAGCAGGCGGGCCTGGTGAAGTTCGACTTCCTCGGCCTGAAGACGCTCACCGTCATCCAGCACGCCATCAACCTGGTGAACCGCAAGCTGCCGGCCGACCAGCAGATCGAGTCGAGCATGCTGCCGCTCAACGACGACGCCTGCTTCGAGCTGATGGCCCGGGGCGACACCGCCGGCATCTTCCAGATGGAGTCCTCGGGCTTCACCGAGATGGTGAAGGGGCTCAAGCCGAGCTGCTTCGAGGACATCATCGCCGCGGGCGCGCTCTACCGGCCTGGCCCCCTGAAGCAGAAGCTCCCCGGCACCGACGTGACCATGGTGGAGCTCTACATCAAGCGCAAGCACGGCTTGATGCCCGTCGAGTACGACCACCCCAAGCTCGAGCCGCTGCTCAAGGAGACGTATGGCGTCATCGTCTACCAGGAGCAGGTGATGCAGATCTCCCAGGTGCTGGCCGGCTACAGCCTGGGACGCGCCGACCTGCTCCGCCGCGCGATGGGCAAGAAGAAGAAGGAGGTCATGGAGAAGGAGCGCGCCGGCTTCATGGAGGGCTGCCTCAAGCTCGGCGTGGACGAGAAGATCGCCGGGCGCGTCTTCGACGGCATGGAGAAGTTCGCGGAGTACGGCTTCAACAAGTCGCACTCGGCCGCCTACGCGGTCATCACCATGCAGACCGCCTGGCTCAAGGCGCACCACCGCGTGGAGTTCATGGCGGCGCTGCTCTCGAGCGAGAAGGACAACACCGACAAGGTGGTGCCGCACATCGCCGAGGCCCGCGCCTCCGGCCTCGAGGTGCTGCAGCCCGACGTCAACGAGTCGGAGTTCGACTTCTCGGTCCCCGAGGGGAAGATCCGCTTCGGGCTGGGCGCCATCAAGGGCGTGGGCGAGTCGGCCATCGAGGCGATCATGGCGGCGCGCAAGGACGGCCCCTTCAAGGGTCTCTTCGACTTCTGCCAGCGCGTGGACCTGAAGCGCGTGAACCGGAAGGTCATCGAGTGCCTCATCAAGGCCGGGGCCTTCGACTTCACCAAGGTCGCGCGCAGGCGCATGTGGGACTCGGTCGACGGCGCGCTGGAGCGCGGGCAGTCCGACCAGCGCGACCGCGCCGTGGGCCAGGTCTCGCTCTTCGGGGCCATCGCCGCCAAGACCGGCAAGGCCGTGTCCGGCGAGGACTACGTGAAGGGCGAGGAGTGGCCGGAGAAGGAGCGCCTGAAGCTGGAGAAGGAGGCCATCGGCTTCTACATCACCGGCCACCCGCTGGAGCAGTACCGCCGGGAGATCGACCGGTTCGCGCGCCCGTGCGCGAAGGTGCAGGGCCTGCGCAAGGACGACAAGGTGACGGTGGCGGGCGTCCTGGTGAGCCTGCGCGAGAAGGTGACGCAGACGGGCAAGAAGATGGCCTGGGCGACGCTGGAGGACCTCTCCGGCTCGGTGGACCTGGTGCTCTTCCCGCCCAAGGACGGCAACAAGCCGCAGATGGTGGACGGGAAGTGGCAGAAGGGCGTGCCGCGCCAGGGCTACGAGAACTGGGAGACGCTGCTCAAGAGCGACGAGCCGCTCCTGGTGAAGGGCTCCATCTCCATCAACAACCGCGACGAGGAGAACCCCAAGGCGGAGATCATCGCCGACTCGGTGGAGAGCCTCGCGGCGGTGCGGGCGCAGCGCGCCAAGCGCCTGGAGATCCGCGTGGACATCGACCTCGCCACCGAGGAGCGGCTGATGGCGCTGCACGCGCTCTGCCTGAAGCACCCGGGCAACATCGCCGTGGCGGTCCAGTTCCTCAAGGGCCGCGAGGCGGAGGTCACCGTGGCCGCGGGGCCGGTGAAGGTCGCGGTCAACGACGAGATGGTCGCGATGATCGACCGGCTGTTCGGGGCGAAGGTGGCCGAGTTCGCCTGAGCGGCCCCGAGGGGACTTCGAGGGTCACACCCGAGTAGCATCGCGGCTCCCCTCAACCAGGAGCCCGCATGCCGCGCTACGAGTTCTCCGAAGGTTCGTCGAACAAGTTCTGGGACATCACCCTGAAGGACACCTCGTTCACGACGACCTACGGGAAGATCGGGACGGCAGGCCAGACCACCCTCAAGACCTTCGGCGACGCGGCGACCGCCAAGAAGGAGTACGAAAAGCTCATCGCCGAGAAGACCAAGAAGGGCTACCGGCTCGTCGGTGGCGGCGCTGCCGCAGAGCCTGCGCCCGCCGCTGCGGCCCCTGCCCCGAAGGCCAAGGCGCCTGTAGCCCCGCCGGCTCCTCCCGCCGCCGCTCCGGTCGCGGCCGGAGGGGAAGGAAAGGCCCGCTACGAGTTCGTCGAGGGCGGCTCCAGCAAGTTCTGGGAGATCGCGCTCGAGGGCGAGTCGCTGGTCACGACCTACGGCCGCATCGGAACCGAGGGCCAGAGCACGACCAAGGACTTCGACGACGAGTCCGAGGCCCAGGAGGCGTACGACAAGCTGGTCGCCGAGAAGACCAAGAAGGGCTACCGCCTGGTGAGCGGCGGTCCCGCGGGCGTCGCGGCCCCGGACAGCAGCAACCCCGAGCTCGAGGCCGCCATCGCCGCCGCCCCGGAGGTCGCGGACAACTACCTCGTCTACGCCGACTGGCTGCAGGGCAAGGGCGACCCC
>CAZAIE010000922.1:0-3541 GCA_964485035.1 uncultured Myxococcaceae bacterium
AGGCGCCACTCAACTTTCTGGACTTGGGTTGCGGGCGTCAGCCCGCGCTAAGACGCCGCGCCGCTTCCTGATTTTCCGAGGCCCCGTTTCGCGACGGGGCCTCGTCGTTGGGTCCTCCCGGATCCGCCCGGGATCGACTTGATCCGCGCGGGCCACGGCGACAAGCTTCCCTGCCCGTGGAGACGACTCCCCAGCGCATCGGCGACTACGAGGTCCAGCGACGCATCGGCGCCGGCGGGATGGGCGAGGTCTTCGCCGCGGTGGACACCAAGATCGGCAAGCCGGTGGCCATCAAGGTCATGCGTCCCGAGCTGGCCGCGACCCCGGGCATCCCCGAGCAGCTGCTGGCCGAGGCGCGCGCGGTCAACGCCGTGCGCCACAGAAACCTCATCGACGTTTTCGGGTACGGCACGCTTCCGGACGGGCGGCCGTACCTGGTCATGGAGCTGCTCGACGGGCTCTCGCTCGACTCGGTCATCGCCGAGAAGAAGCGGCTCGAGGTCGAGGAGGGCATCGCCGTCCTGGCCGAGCTGCTCGACGCGCTGGAGGCGGTCCACTCCGCCGGGCTCGTCCACTGCGACATCAAGCCGGGCAACGTCTTCGTGGTCACGCCCACTCACGGCGAGCCGTACGTGAAGCTGCTGGACTTCGGGCTCTCGCACCGGACGGCCGTGGCCGCCGAGGGACCGCTGGCCGGCACGCCGCAGTACATGGCCCCGGAGCAGCTGCGCACCGAGCCCGCGACCGCCGCTTCTGACGTCTTCGCGCTGGGGGCGCTGGCTTACAAGGCGTACACCGGCGCCCCGCCCTACCCCGGCGCCAGCTTCCTCGAGGTGGCGCAGCTGCAGCAGAAGGGACCGCCGGCGCCGCTCGCGCAGCTCAACCCGGCGATGCCGGTGCTCCTGGGCGAGCTGGTGGGGCGGATGCTCTCGACCGACCCGGCCGAGAGGCCGAGCGCGGCGCAGGCACTGGCCGAGGTGAAGAAGCTGCTGACGCTGGTCCGACCGGCGATGCCGGTGACCAAGGCCGAGGAGATCACCGAGGTCGAGCCAGAGGTTGGGTTCTTCGCGAAGCTCTTCGGACGCAAGTCGAAGCCTGCCCCGAAGCCCAAGGCGCCCGCGGTTCAGAAGTCGGCGAAGAAGTCGAAGGACGTGGGGGCCATCGACCTCTTGTGCCTCGAGGACTTCGACCCGATGGACCACGCGGCGATGACGCCGCTCACGGCCGAGGAGATCGCCGAGCTGGTGGCGAAGGCCCAGGAGCAGGTGCAGGCCGGGGGCAGGCTGCCCGCGTTCCCGACCATCGCGCTGCGGGTGGTGCAGCTCGCCGACCAGGGGGACACGGGAGCGAACGAGCTGGTGCGGCTCATCAACCAGGACCCGTCGCTGACCGCGCACGTGCTGCGCATGGCGAACTCGGCCTTCGCGAACCGGGGCATCGAGATCACCAGCGCGCGGGACGCCGTGACGCGCCTGGGGTTCCGCGAAGTGGCGAACCTTGCGGCGGCGGCCGCGACCAAGGCGATCTTCAAGGTGAACCTGGGGACCGCGGGCGAGGTGGTGAACGCCGCGCAGCAGCGGGTGTGGATGCACGCGCTGACCAGCGCCTTGGGCTCCTCGTGGCTGGCGATGGAGACGCGGGGAGACGGGCAGAAGGCGTTCCTGGGCGGGATGCTGCACGACATCGGCAAGACGCTGGCGCTGCGCGCGTTCGCGGAGCTGCGGACCGCGGGGAAGCTGACCGAGGTGGACCCGAGGCGGGCGCTGCCGCCTCTCTTGCAGGCGGTGCACGTGGAGCTCGGGGTGCGGATGGCGGAGGAGTGGAAGCTGCCAGCGCACGTGGCGCGGGTGTGCGCCGAGCACCATGCCCCGAAGGCGAGCGTGAAGGACGACCGCGAGCTGCACATCGTGCGCGTGGTCTCGGGGATCGCGGAGATGCGGCTGGAGCCGAGCTGGCCGTTCGAGCGGATGAACGAGGTGCAGGAGAGCGCGACCGCGCTGGGCATGGACCGGTTCAAGCTGAGGGCGGCGTCGACGCAGGTGCGGGAGTTCGCGGCGAAGGCCGAGGCGCTGGCGAAGGCCGCGAACTGACGTCAGACGCAAGACACGAGACTCCGTCTCGTCTCGTCGGTTGTGAGCAGCACGTGCGTCATCACCGGATCAGCCCCGCAGCCTTGAGCGCGGCCTTGGCCTCTCTCGCGCCCTGCGCTGCCAGCTCGTCGGCGCGGCCGTTGCCCTCGTTGTGCTTGTGGCTGCGGACCCACGCCCAGGTGACCCGGAGCTGCTTCTCGACGATCTGCGCGTCGATGCGCTTCACCTGCTCGACGACTGTGGGATCGACCTTGCGCCAGCCGCTTTGCCTCCAGCCCTCGAGGCACTTGCGGCAGTTCTCCACGAGCGCCTGGTTGTCGGAGAAGACCGTGACCGCGACGCCGGCCGGCAGCGCCGTGAGCGCCTCGGCCACGGCGGTGTACTCCATGATCTTCGCCTGCGTCTTGGTGGCGCTGCCGTGGCCCTCGATGAGCGTGCCGCGCGGAGGGCGGATGCTGAAGCCCCAGCCACCGGGCGCGTACTCGCCGGCCTTGCAGGAGCCGTCGGTGTAGCAGAAGTACTCGTCGGACATGGCGGGGTTCACCAGTCGCGCGGAGCGATGGCCTCCTCGAGGTCCACCTCGTAGCCGTAGGCCTTCAGGATCGCCTCGACGCTCGCGGCGATGGACTCGCGCGCGACCGTCTCGATCTCGCTGTCGGCTTCGTCGAACTCCTCGGCGAGCTCGTTGAAGGCCTCGGTGGTGGCGTGCGTGAGTGCGTAGACCGCTTCGCCCACCGGCGCCTTGCGCTCGATCTGCCGGGCGAGCTCGAGCAGCAGCCGCTGACCCTTCTGGACGAGGCGCTTCGGGTAGTAGTCGTCGCCGATCATCTCGGCGAGGAGCTTCAGCTTCTTCACCTTGGCGTTCTTCAAGGCGAGCGGCTTGGACCTGGCTGGCTTCGCGGACTTCTTCGCGGGCGTCTTCTTCGGCTTCTTGCGGGTCGCGGGCATCGAGGCTCCGGGGTTGCGAAGTCCGAACTATGGTGCACCTGTGCCCGCGCGATCCATCCCGAGCAGGTCCGGCTTTCCGGCAGCGTCGCTCCACAGCGGAGCCGACGACGAGGCGATGCAGGTCCACCTCGACGCGCTGCTCGAGCGCGGGCATCCGGGGGCGCGCTGGGCCATTGCGCGGCGGCTCCTGGAAGAGCGCGACGGACCTAGAGCCGACCTGCTGGCGACCTTGGCTCGAGGAGGAGTTCCCTGCTCGCCGGGGGATGAATCCCCCGGCTCTATTTGGGACGGACCGAGTTCGGCTCAAGCCCGCTGCGCGGGCTGGGCGGTCTGTACTCCCGAGATAGCCGGCTTCAGCCGGCTTCCCCTCTGACTCGAATTCGCCCCAGTCGGAGCCGGGGGATTCAATCTCCCGGTGACATGGCTGACATGGATGTCGCTAGCCTGGTCTCCGACTGATCACGCAAGTACCTGTAATCACGCTGTTCGCTCGGTGGTACGCG
>CAZAIE010000923.1:0-3540 GCA_964485035.1 uncultured Myxococcaceae bacterium
CGGTCGGTGACCGAGAGGCGCAGGTAGGTCAGCGCGCGCCCCTGCGCGTCGACGTGCGGCTCCGAAGGAGAGGGGGTGGAACTCGGGCTGGGGAGGGCAGGGGGCACGTCGTCTTCCTCGAATGGTCGCCCAGCGTCGGGAGCCGGCCTCCCATCGGTGTCACACGATGGGGAGGCTGGCGTCGACCCCCGAAAGCTGGCGCTGTCGCAGCTCCATCAACTCCTGGACGGTCACCGCCAGGAAGGCCTGGACCACTTCCTTGTCGAACTGCGTCCCCGCGCAGCGTTCGATCTCCTTGCGGGCGGCCTCGAAGCTCTGGCTGCGGCGGTAGGGCCGGTCGCTGGTGATGGCGTCCAGGGTGTCGGCCACCATGAAGATGCGCGCGCCGATGGGGATCTGCGTGCCTGAGAGCTTGCGCGGGTAGCCGTTCCCGTCCACGCGCTCCTGGTGCGAGAGCACGATCTCCGAGGGCACGGTGAGGAAGGCGATGCCGCGCAGGATGTTGAAGCCGATCTCCGGGTGCCGCCGCATCTCCTCCCACTCGGTGGGGGTGAGCGGGCCGGGCTTGAGCAGGATGGAGTCGGGCACGCCGATCTTGCCGATGTCGTGCATCAGCGCGCCGCGGGCGATGTCGGCCAGCTCGGTGCCGCCGATGCCCATCTTGCGCGCGATGGCCACGGTGTAGCGCACCACCCGCTGCGAGTGGTCGCTGGTCTCGTGCTCGCGCGCGTCGAGGGCGGCGACCAGGGCCAGCAGGGTGTGGTTGTAGGCCGCCTCGACGTCGGTGAGGGCCTGCTGCAGCTCGGCGGTCTTCTCGCGCACCCGCTTCTCGAGGCGGGTCTGGTAGCGCCGCCGCGCCAGCTCCACCCGCCGCTTGGCGAGCGCGCGCTCGATGGCCCGCACCAGGTCGGTGACCCGCGGGGGCTTGAGCAGGTAGTCCACCGCGCCCCGGCGCAGGCACTCCACCGCGGCCTCGGTGTCGCCGTAGCCGGTGAGCAGGATGACCGAGGTGTCCTCGTGGTCCTTGCGGATGCGGTCCAGCAGCCAGAGCCCGTCGTGGACGGGCATCTTCATGTCGCTGATGACCAGCTGGAAGCCTTGCGGCATCTTCGCCAAGGCCTCGTCGGCGCCGCTCGCGCAGGTGCAGGCGTACCCCTCCTCGCTGAGCAGGACCGAGATGACGTCGCGCACCGAGTCGTCGTCGTCGACGATGAGGATGCGCGGGGACTCGACCTCGGCCGTGGGGGCGCTCGAGTCCTGGTCGGCCGGAGGTGCTTCCGGGAGGGGGCTCATCGCGGCGGCTAGTCCTCCACCAGCTGTTCCAGCGTCTTCTTGGGGTCGAGGTAGAGCGCGAGCTTGTTCTTGAGGTAGGCGGTGGTCACCGCGCGCATCAGCATCCCCGGGTCGGTCCCCTCGGCTGCGACCTGGCCGTCGCGCACGGTGAGCGTGGCGTCAAAGGCCACGCCCTTCACGCTCCCGGTGAGCCGGGCCGAGTCGCCGGTCCACGCGACCGAGACGCCGTACCGCGTGGCCCAGTAGCCACCCAGCTTCTCGATGCGGCGACGGGCCTCGTCCTTGCCGAGGGTGTGGGGGTGCTCGAACTTCATCCGTCTCCTCCAAGGTGCGTCAAGCGAAGTGCGTCAAGGTAGCGCAGTCACCGGGGATCGGGGAAGCGCCGCGTGCACCTCAGCCCAGCACGACCTTGACGATTTCGGGGGCTGCGCCCACCCGGACCGGGGGACCCCAGAAGCCGCAACCGCGGCTCACGTACAGGGCCATGCCCTGGACCGTGTACAGCCCCGCGAAGTAGGGGAACGCCGCCCGAACGGCGAAGCTCCACGGCCACATCTGCCCGCCGTGAGTGTGTCCCGAGAGCTGCAGGCCTACCCCTGCTGCCGCAGCCTGTGTGACGTCGCGGCTGTGCGGCTGGTGGGCGAGCAGGACGGCCGGGCGGGTCGGGTCGCGGCCCGAGAGCGCGCCCGCGAGGTCGGAGCGGCCAGGGAAGCCGCGGCTGCCGGCGCTGCGATCGTCCACCCCGACGAGGTCCAGCGAGGCGCCGCCCGGACCCGGGTCGCCCAGGGAGACCCGGCGGTTGCGCAAGGAGGTGATCCCCAGCTTGTCCAGGGCGTCGCACCACGCGTCGGCCCCGGAGTAGTACTCGTGGTTCCCGGTCACGAAGTAGGTTCCGTACCTCGAGCGGAGCGAGCCCAGAAGCCCGACCATGGGCATCAGGTGCTCGACCGAGCCGTCCACGAGGTCGCCGGTGATGACCACTGCGTCCGGCTTCAAGTCGTTGGTCTGCTCGACGAGCTGGCGCAGGAACCGCTCGTCCACCCAGCCGCCGACGTGGATGTCGGTGAGGTGCGCGAGGGTGAGCCCGGAGAGGGCCCGGGGCAGGCCGGCCAGCTTCACCCCCACCTCGCTGATCTCCGCGGGCCCCCACGCCCGCCAGAAGCCGTACCCGGTGGCGCTGGTGGCCAGCGCGGCCGCTCCGAACGTGGCCGAGTGGACCAGGAACTCGCGCCGAGTGGGGCTGGGGGCCTCCTCGACGGCCGGCTCGGCGGCAGGCGGGGGCACCGACGAGGGCTGGCCGGTCGCGCGCCGGGCCTTCCCCCCGAGGAACCGGACCAGGTCCACCACGACGAGCGAGAAGAAGGCGTAGACCGTCAGCGCCCACCAGACGTAGCTCGTCCGGGAGAGGAGGAGCAGCGCGCCGGTGGGCTCCAGGCGCAGGGTGACCGGGCCGGCGACGAAGAGCAGTCCGAGGAGGACGGCGCTGGCCGCGCCCAGCCGGCGCAGGCCCGGGCGGGTCGTCAGGTCGTGGACGAACCGCCGGTACAGGTAGAAGTGCAGGCCGGCGGTGACGGTGAGGACGGTGAGGAGGAAGGGGAGCAGGGTCATCCAGGAGTTCGCGCGCACGGCGGGACTATAACCAGCGGCCTCTCCCCTCGGGCTCCGCTGCTGGGGGAGGAAAAAGTGAACAGTTCTCGAAAGCCGCTTGACACCTCCGCGGGGCTGCGGTACTTCACCGCCCGTTTTCGGCCAGTGAGGCGCCGGTGGTTGCACAGCGGCCTACCGAGGAGAGCGAAACCATCCGCCGGATCGGCGAGATGTGGGATGCTGCGACCTCGGAGTTCGCCAGGATCCGGGAGCTTGCTGATCAGGCCGTGCAGATGACGCAGGGGCAGTCGAAGCTGGCTGCCTCGAAGTCGGAGAAGGACGCAGCGCTGCTGAAGCTGGGCGAGGCGTTCTACAAGCTGGTGGAGAGCGGGCAGGTGACGGCTCCTCCGATCTTGAAGCGGGCGCTGGGAGAGGTGAAGGCGAAGGACGCCGAGTTGCTCCGGCAGCAGGCGGACATCGCGGCCATCCTCAAGGAAGCCGACGCGCTCGCAGAGAAGTCGAAGAAGGTGGCAGCGCCGAAGAAGAAGCTGGTCAAGTAGCTCGAATAGCAGATGGGGCTGTAGCTCAGTTGGGAGAGCGCCTGAATGGCATTCAGGAGGTCGTCAGTTCGATCCTGATCAGCTCCACACGATAGAGGGT
>CAZAIE010000924.1:0-3535 GCA_964485035.1 uncultured Myxococcaceae bacterium
GTCCGGTCTGGGGCACTGCGAGGAGCCTGGCCTTCTCGGGTGGGGTGCCGTTGGTGGCTGGTCCGCGGGTAAGGCTGGCGCGCACCTCGAAGCGGTTGCTCACGGTCGCCGCCCCCGCTGGCGAGTCGAGGGTCAACGCGGTGAACTGCGCCTCGCACTTGCCCGTGACGCACGACGTCCATCCCGTGCATGCCGGAGAGCACTCTCGGCTGACGCAGATGCCCTCGGAGCACACCGCGCCATCGACGCACTCCTCGGTGGTCTCGCAGCGGCCGGGAAAGTCGACCTTGCAGCTCGCAAGCGCGCACAGCGCGACGAGCACATGCAGGCGATTCATGGCTGTTCCCCCAATGGTCAGCTCGGGTGAGCCGATTCAGTCAGTCAGAAGCCGGCGGAAGCTAGCTTGGAGGCTGTGATCCGTCCAGCACTTTCCGTTGTCATCAAGCAGTAGCGAACGTGCCCGGGCTAGCACCAATCGTGCCGAGTTCTGCGCTGGCTCCGCGCTCGCAAGTTTGAGTTCGGTATGGCCTGAAATGGAACGGGGCGTTCCGTCGTAGAACGGGCCAGGCAGGAGTTTGACAACCCCTCGAAACGATGCGGAAATCGCTGCCTTCGTCAGGAGGCCGCAGTGAGACGGTCGGGCCCATTGCTGGCGGGTCTGGTGGCGCTGGCCCTCGCCGGGACCGCGTCCGCCGAGCCCTTCCGCACGCTGATCATGGTGGATGCGTCCTCCAGCATGCGCCGGACGGATCCCCAGAAGCTGCGCAAGGTTGCCGCCGAGTTGTACGTCGACCTCGCGCGCGACGGCGACTACGTCGCGATCTGGCAGTTCGACGCCCAGGCCAAGGACGTGGCCGGCGGGTTCCACCAGATCACCGGCCCGCAGGTCAGGGATCGGCTCAAGGACGCCATCCGCGCCATCTCCGACGATGGGGACTGGACCGACTTCGGCGCTGCCTTCTCGGCCGCGGGCCAGGCCTTCGGCCCACCCCAGCCGCTCGGTGGCGAGAAGCGCTTCCTGGTCTTCCTCACCGACGGCCGCTGCGAGCCGGCGCCAGAGGAGGCGCGCTACCTCCGGGAAGGCGAGAAGCCGGAGAAGGGCCGCAAGGCCTCCGAGGAGCGCGAGACCCGATGCAAGCAGTTCGTGCTCTCCCAGGCCCTCCCGGCGCTCCAGGGCGTCGAGGCGGAGGTGGTGGGGCTCTCCAAGGGCGCTCCGCGCGAGTTCCTGCACGAGGCTGCTCGCCGCACCGGCGGCCGCGCCGTGGTCACCGAGCGCGCCGAGGACCTGCCCCACCTGTTTGCCACCATCCATGCCTTCAACTCCGGTGCGCGGGCGACGACGCCCAAAGGCCTGGAGATCCCGGTCGAGCGGCTGGTGGCGTCCCTGGACGTGGTGGTGGTCGCGGGCAAGGGCCTGGACGTGGGGCTGCGCCGTCCGGACGGCTCGGACGCGCTGCTCGACGACCGGGGCGTCTACTCGGTCCAGTCGGAGCGCTACCGGTTCTTCCACGTCCCCAAGCCCGTCCCCGGTACCTGGGCGCTCTCTTGCCCGAAGAAGCTCCCCGGCGGCGCCGTCACCGCCATCCAGAACTTCGACCTCTCGCTGCAGCTGACCGCGCCGGAGCACGCGACCGCGGGGACGCCCTTCGAGGTCCGGGTGCAGCTCGCGGCGGGCGAGGGAGGCGGGAGCCCCGAGGAGGCCTTCGTCTCCCGGCATCGCTTCGTCGCCCACGCGACCATCGACGGCAAGCTCACGGAGCTGCCGCTCGCGGTCGGGCCGCAGGGCGTCCGGGTCGCCCAGGTGTTGGCGGAGAAGGCCGGGACCGTCGAGCTCGCGGCGCGCGTCGAGCCGGGCCCGGATGGCTCGCTCACCCGCGTCGCGAAGCCGCTGAAGGTCACCGTGGTCCCCCCGCTCGTGCTCGCTGCGCGCGAGCCGTTCGCGCTCGGCGAGGTGAAGCCCGGGACGAAGCACACGCGCTCGCTGGATCTCTCGGGCTCGCAGTTTTTGGGCGACGTCCGGCTCCAGGTCCGCGGCGAGGGGATGCCGCTCGAGGTCCGCCCCACCAAGATCGACCTGAAGGTCGACGAGAGGCGCTTCGACTTCACCTTCCGAGTCCCCGACGATGCCGCTCCCGGTCCCGTCTCCGGAGAGGTCCGCCTGACGCCCACGACCAGGCCCTACGAGGGCAGGGAAGGGCTGTCGGTGAAGGTCCAAGCGGTCGTCGTCCCGCTCACCTTCTGGGAGGCGCACGGCACCAAGGTCGTCCTCGCCGCGCTGGCGCTCCTGCTCGTGTTCGTGGTCCTCGGCTTCAAGACGCCCGCGCGCTTCCCCAAGAAGGTCCGCGTCTTCTACGAGGACAAGCCCAACTCGGACGACGGCGACTTCGGCCTGTGGCTTCGGGCCAAGCCGGGCTTCTACCGTCCGGCGACGTTCCGCATCGGCGGAGGCGGGCCCATCCGCAGGTCCTCGGCGCTGCTGTGCGAGATCGTGGCGACCCGCGACGGCATCCTGCTGCGGCCGGCGCGCGGAAAGCCCGTGAAGTCGGCAGACGGGGAGGAGCGGACCGCGCCCTTCCGTCCCGAGTTTGGCGAGAAGTACAAAGCCGACGACGGCCTCACGTTCTGGATCGGCAAGGAAGCGGAAGACGAGTAGTCCGGGGCGCCGCACGAGTCCGGCGTCCATTCGGGAGCAACCATGCACGACAACAAGATCGCCCCGTGCTTCTTCATCGGCCTGGGCGGCTGCGGCGGAGCGATCGTCAACCAGCTCGCCCGCAGGGTCCGGCAGGACGAGGGCGACTGGCGCCGCTACCGCGACCTGGTGCACTTCTTCGTCCTCGACACCGACCAGGACGACGTCGCGCGCTGCACCTGGGTGGACTCCAACCACCGCTTCGTGATCAGCGACTTCGACAAGCCGGGCTACGTGGACCTGAAGACCGGCAAGACGCACAAGGCCGCCGACCCGCACTTCCAGCAGTGGTGGCCCGGGTACTACCGGCCCCGCGGGACGCGCGGGAAGGGCGCAGGGCAGATCCGCGTGGAGTCGCGGCTCTCGCTCAACTACCAGCTCGAGAACGACACCGGGGGCATCCTCGGCGCCCTCAAGCGGGCCATCGCCTCGGCCTACGACGTCCAGAACCCCTTCCGCGCCAACAAGGCCGCGAAGATCTACCTGTACGCCTCGCTCGCGGGCGGGACCGGCTCGGGCGGGTCGGCGGTGATGGCGGCGATCGCGCGCAAGCTGCTCGCCGGGCGCGGCCACCAGCTCACCGGCACCTTCGTGCTCCCCAACGTCTTCCGCAACCAGGGCCTGCCGCTCAACCAGTTCGACAAGATCATGACCAACGGCTACGCCGCGCTGGTCGAGTTCGAGTGGCTGCAGTCCGCCAACGACCGCGACGAGTTCGGCTTCGCCCCCTTCCACTTCGACCCCAACGACGAGAACGACCGCGGCCTGCGCCGCCCGCTCTTCGACCAGGTCTACGTGGTGGACGCCGAGACCAGCTCCGGGCTGGTCATCGCCGACCCCAAG
>CAZAIE010000925.1:0-3531 GCA_964485035.1 uncultured Myxococcaceae bacterium
TGGGATGGGGAGAAATAGTTGTCGTCAGCGGGGAGATCTAATTGTCGCTGGGCAGTCTTCTTCCCCGCGCTGCTCCTGGCGGTGGTGGAGTGGAGCGCCGAGTGCGCCGGCAGGAGCAGGTCGCTCTCTCCCCGTTCGATCCTCCCCTGGCTGTGCGTTGCGACCGCAGTGGTGTTCGCCCTGACGAAGACGACGGCGGCGGGCAACGAGGCCTACCGGGTCGGGCTGGGCGTGCTGCAGTGGCCCTTCTCCGCCGTTCACTCCCTCTTCCTCGACGGCTCCCTCCCACCGCTGCGCAGGGTGTCGCTCCTGCGCGACCCGTGGGACCTGCTCGCCGTGCCCTTCGCGTTCGTGTCCTGGGCCCTCTGCGCACCCGCACGGACCCAAGGCACGTCCGCGTCGCCTCCCTCCTCGCGTCACGTCCCGGCGTCGGGAGGCGAGTCGGACGCCTCGCTTGCCTCGGGGGTGGGGGAGAAGAGCCAGAACTCCGTGTCCCATCCTTCGATGTACCCGAGCCCCAGGGGCGCGTAGACGACGCCCGCGAAGAAGGCGAGGGGGATGAGGAGCAGGAGCCAGACCAGGCCTTTGAACGGCGTGGCCCGGCGATAGCGGGGAAGCAGCCGTGCCCCCGAGCTGGCCGTAGCCGCAGCCAGGCTTCGCATGAGGTCCGGTGGGACGGCGCGAGCGAGGGTCGCTCCCTGGTGCTGGAGCCGCTCCAGCGCCTGGTCGTAGTCCGGGGCCGGTCGCCCGAGCGCAGCGACTGCACGCGCGGCGGGTGCTGCCGCGGCGGGGCTTGTGGCGGGGGCCGAGATCACGGCGTCCACCACCAGCGAGGCTCCGCACCTCCCGCAGCGCTCCTTCCCGGGTCCGAGGAGTTCCTGGCAACGGGGGCACGAGTACGGGGAGGCCATGGGGCTCGAGCTTAGTCCGAGCCCCGGGAAAGCCGAGGATGCCCCACCCGGAGTCCATCGACCGAGCCTTGGGGTGAGCTCGGTCTTCTAGCGTCGAATGCCCTCGTCCAGTGGCTTCGCTCAGACCAGCGCCACCGAGCACAACTGCCAGACCTCGTCTCCGGCGAGGCAGGGAAAGGTCTCGTTCTTCAGCGTGTCGAGGACGCAGCTGCGGACGGCGCCCGCATCGCCCGGACTGCCCTCTCGCGCGAACACGTCCACGGCCTTGCCGGCCTGGTCCACCGCAATGGCCCACTGGATTCGGTTCCGGTCGTCGAGGTCGCACCAGCGGATGCACGACAGCGCCGGCTCGAGCTTTCCGAGGTCGGCGCACTGCGTCTGCGGGGTACAGCCGCTCGGGAGGGTTTCCCTCGATGGCTGCCAGTTCCAGTGGTGGCAATGGAACTGTTCTGCATCCGGGCGCCCCGCATCCGGGCTTCCCGCGTCGGCGACCATCGTGGCGTCGGGCGCCCCGGCATCGGTGCCGGCGGAGGGCTCGCCGCACGCGGCTGCGAGGAAGGCGCAGAGGCTCGCCGTCGCGCTCCGGCTTCCGAAGAGCGCCCGACGCTGCGGGCGAGGCGTCGCGACCTCCTCCAGCCGCTCGCGCAGCGCCTGGACCTCGCTCTTGAGGGTCGAGAGGTCCTGGGCCAGCACACGCGTGAGTTCGGAGACCCGGGCGACGTGCTCGGCTCCTGGAGCCTCGACCCGGCAGAGGGCGAGGGCGCTCTGCCAGGCCTCGAGCCTGCGCGCGTTGGCGGCAGCGACGAGCTCGCGCGCTCGCCGCTCCACGGTGGGCGAGTAGGCGGCGAGTTCGAGCCGCTTCGCCACCGCGACACTCGCCTCGAGCTCGTGGGCGGACAGTCCGGCGTCGTACCAGCTCGGCGCCAGGGCGAACCGCTGGAGGATGGCGCCGAAGCGCGCGACCGCGGGATCGGCGCTCTGGTAGCGGTACCCGAACAGCCCGCCGGTGACCCGACCGGTCCGACACAGTCGCTGGAGGGGCTCGGAGCCCGAGTAGAGCAGCAGGGGCGTGAGCTCGAAGTACGCGCCCTCGATGGTGCGCAGCGCCGTTAGCTCGCCCGAGAGGGTCTCGGCGGTCGCGGCGGGATGCACGGCGATGCTGTTGAAGGTGGTGGCGATGCCCCGGGCCTGCAGCAGCGCCAGGGCGCGGCGGTGCGTCGTGACCTCGTGGGGACGTCCCAGCGCGGCGACGCCAGCCTGGGTGAGGCTCTCGATGCCGACCAGGACGCGGACGACCCCGAGCTCCTGAAGGAGCGCGACCATCGACTCCGTGACGCTCACGGGATCGATCATCAGGCTCCACGCGGTGCGCTCGACCCGCCGTGCCTGCAGCTCCTGCGACAGCTCGTGGAGCCACGCCTCGGAGCTGCCAGCGTCGCCGCCGACGAGGTTGTCGTCGAGCAGGTGGAAGATGCGCGCTCCGTCCCGCCGGTACAGCTCGGCCACCTCGTCCGCGAGGTCCGCCGCCGACCGCCGACGCCTGCCGCCCACGTGGGCTGCGGCGAGCGCCGTCTCGCTCAGCCCGGATCGGCGCCCCTCCTCGAGCGCCTCCCGTCGCAGCGTGAGAGAGCTGCAGTAGCCGCAGTTCCCCAGGCACCCGCGCGAGCCGATGACCCTGGCGACCGGCACCCCCATGAGGCGGGGCAGGTCCTCGGTGCGCAGCGGTCGCAGAGCGAGCGGGGATGGGGCTGCGACCGGGGCGGGGAGTCCATCGCCTCGGCGCGTGGTCAGGCCCGGGGTGTCCTCCCAGTCCTCGCCGCGAGAGAGCCGGTCCGCGAGGGCGGTCATGGGCTGCTCGCCGTCGTGCCGGACGATCGAGTCGAGCGCGGGGTGGCGGGCGAGGAGTTCGTGCCGGGCGAGCGTCGCCAGGGCTCCGCCTGCAGTGAGGTGCCCCCGATAGCCGGCGCGGCGCAGGTAGTTCCCGAGCACGAGCGGGTCGAGCGCCGCGGCGGGGTCGCTGATCGCCAGGCCGACCAGGGGCGGGGCGGCGTCGAGGATCCGCCTCGCCACCGGCGCGATGCTCCCCGGGCCGTCGAGCGCCAGGACATGCGGACGGTGACCGGCCTGCGCCAGCGCTGCTGCAACGTATCGGGCTCCGAGGTTCTCCTCTCCCGGACGCTCTCTGCAGGCCAGGATGACGTCGATGGGGTTGGTGGGCATGGAGTCTCCTGGGCCTGACGACGACCTGTACGGAAAGTGGTTCTCGATACTGCAATCAGTGGATCTGTCCTGGGAGACTGCCGGTGCAGTTCGGACAGCGCCCCCATTATCGTTCCGGGCCGCTGGTTTGCTCCTCGCGTCCAGGCGCCGAGCTCATCCCGACTGCGGCGTCCCCCATCCAGCGCGGCGATTCCGCTTCGCCTTCCCGCTCCGGGAATGGCAGGTTGCCGGTCCGAGACCCGCCATGAAGTGCCCGCCCGAGGAGACCATCGCCGAGTTCGCCCAGGGCGCCGCTGCGGGCGACACCGCGGCCCTCGAGCAGCACCTCGACGCCTGCGCCGACTGCCGGCGACGCCTCGCGCTGGCCGCTGCCGCCGCGCCCGAGCGGCTCGACCAGGAC
>CAZAIE010000926.1:0-3526 GCA_964485035.1 uncultured Myxococcaceae bacterium
GTGAGGAGGAGGGCCCGGCGGCGCGCCGCGTCCAGCCGCTCCCCGGCGTCCGCCTCGTCACTGGGCGCCTCGCGCGGCTCGGCCTCGAGCACCGCGCGGCGCCACCAGCGTCGGCGGCGGCGCGCCTCGTTCAGGGCGATGGCCAGCAGCCAGCCCAGGAACCTCGCGCCTTCCCGGGGCCGGTAGCGGGGCAGCTGGACCAGCGCCTTCACGAACGCCTCCTGCACGACGTCCTCCGCCTCCGCCTCGTCGCGCACCAGCGCCCGCACGGCGCGGAACACGGCGCCGACGTGCTCGCGGTAGAGCTCGCGCCGCGCCCCGGAGTCCCCGGCGCACGCGGCCTGGACCAGCCGGCGGATCTTGGGCTCGGCCGCGGGCTCGGCAGGCCCCTCTGGCCCGCCGAGCGCCGCGAAGAAGGGCCAGAGCTCAAGCTGCGCGAGCATCGAGGAACCCCAGGGTCCACACCGCGGAGCGGAACGCCCCCTGCGCGCCCATCACCAGCGCGGCTGCGGGGAGGAAGAGGACGGACGAGAGGACGATCGCCGGGACGAGCCCCGCCGCGAAGTAGGCCCCCACGCCCAGCAGCGCCACTGGGAGCAGCACCACGCCCAGCGCCAGCCCCGCGACGAGCGAGCTGGCCTCGGCGGCCACGGTCAAGAGCAGCGAGGGCACCACGCGGCCGTGGACGAACGACCAGGCAGACCGAAAAGCATCAGTGACCGGCGCGCCGTCGAGGACCACCACGCGCAGGGCGTACTGGTAGACGAAGTAGCCGGTCAGGGCGGCCGGGACGGCGACCAGGCCGACCAGGACGGTGCCGCCCACGCCGAGCCACCTCGGGACGACGTCCAGGAGGCCCAGTCCCAGGGGCGCGAGGACGATCCCCGTGCCGAGCAGGGCTGCTCCGCCGGCGAGCGCCTTGGCGCCCAGGAGCCTCCAGAAGTACCGCAGGCCGAAGGCGAACCCGGCGCGGATGCCGAAGGGCTCGGACCCGCCCCGGCGCGCCCCCTCGATCAACGCGGCCTCGCTCACCACGTGCAGGACCAGCGCGACGAGGGCGACGAGAACGGCGACGGCGAGCAGCGGCCAGAGCCACGCGGGGATCGCTTCACCCGAACCGGCGCCCCGGCGCGCTGGGTTGCCCCCCGCGCCGCCAGCGCCCGCTGCGAAGAAGCCGAAGAACCACAAGTACTTGTTGGACCAGAGCAGGCTCCAGGACCGCTTGGCGACCGAGACGACGTCCATGGCGTGCCACCTCATCAGGTGCGTGCTGCGTGTGCACCTGGAATCCTCGAGGCCTCACGGCGTGACAGCCGGAATGCGGTTTCCCGCAGCTGACCGGAATCGCTGGGGTTCCAGCAGGCCTGGCACTCGAGAGCCGGCGCTTCGGCTCATCCCCGGTGGCTCATCCCTGCGGGCCGCCGAGCACCTCGCGCGCCACCTGCGCCAGCCGCGGAATCGGCGTCGCCGCGGCGAACTCGCGGGCGTCCATCCACCTCGCCTCGACGTGCTCCTCCGAGAGCCGCACCTCGCCTGCCACCCAGTCCGCCACGTAGTAGACGAGCAGCATCGGCACCCCGGCGCGGTCGGTGGAGGTGGCCGTCCAGGGCCGCGGGTCGACGCGGACCGTGAGCCCCGACTCCTCCCGCACCTCCCGGTAGACGGCGTCCACCGGGTCCTCGCCGGGCTCGAGCCGTCCGGAGAGGGCCTCCCAGATTCCCGGCTGCGCGTCCTTCTTCGCGGAGCGCTTCAACGCCAGGACCCGGCCCTCCCTGCGGACCAGGGCGCACACCGCACCGACGAACAGGTGGTTCACGAGGCGCCTCCGACGCGTTCTCGACCGAAGGGGCGCGGACACTACCCCGCCGCGCCACAAGAAGGGGCACCCCCTTGATCTTCTTTTTCGGAGGTCTATTGTCCGCGCCGTTTTCGAGGGGCGGTGGCGGTCTTCCATGCAACTGCAGCCTAGTGACGTCGCGGCGCTGTTCGAGGTCCCGGAGAACACGGTCTTCAAGTGGATCCGTGCCGGCGAGATCCCCGTCCACGTGGTGAACTCCGAGTACCGCTTCTCCCGCGCCGAGCTGCTGGAGTGGGCCACCACGACCCACCGCCCGGTGCCGCCCCGGCTCTTCGCCGAGTCCGGCATCCCCCCGCTCGCCGACGCCCTGGAGCGCGGAGGCGTCCACGCCAACGTCCCGGGCGGCACCCTGCAGGCGGTGCTCTCGGCCGTGGTCGAGCGGCTCCCCCTGCCGCCGGACGCCGACCGCGCCTCGGTGCTGGCGATGCTGCTGGCGCGCGAGCGCTCGGGCACCACCGCGGTGGGCCACGGCGTGGCGTTGCCCCACGTGCGCAGCCCGCTGGTGCTGACCCAGGACGAGCCGCAGGTCGCCGTCTGCTACCTGGCCGCCCCGGTGGACTTCGACGCCCCGGACGGCCAGCCGGTGAGCACCCTCATCACCCTGGTGACCCCCACGGTGCGGGTGCACCTGCAGCTGTTGGCGCGGCTGGCCTACGCGCTGCGCACGCCCGACTTCAAGGCCGCCCTCGAGTCCCGCGCCGGCCTCGAGGTGCTGATGCGCGCCGCCCGCAAGGCGGAGTCCCAGGCCACGAGCGGCTGACGTGGACCCGTTTCCCCTCGTCCTTTCGCCTCCCTTGGACCTTGCGCGCGCCCCGCGCCGGGAGCCCCGATGACCCTCCTGCTCGTCTCGATCGGCCTGATGCTCCTCACCGGGCTGGCCGCCTTCCTCGCCCGCCACCGGACCTCGCTGGCCCATGTCCTGGGCGCCGGCGGAGTGGTGGTGGGCGCGGTCCTGGGCCTCGTCCCCGCCGCGCAGGCCCTGTGCGGCGCGGCGCCGCCGACGGTGGCCCTCTCGTGGGGAGGCTACGGCGCCCTGCACCTGGGCCTCGACCCGCTCAGCGCCTTCTTCCTGCTCCCGGTGCTGGGGCTGCCGGCCATCGCCGCGGTGTACGCGACCGGCTCGCTCTCCGGCGGGAGCCGCCCCGCGGGCACGCACTGGTTCTTCTATGACGTGCTGGTGGCGAGCCTGGTGGGGGTGGTGGTCTCCCGCGACGGCCTGACCTTCCTGGTCGCGTGGGAGGTGATGGCGCTCTCCTCCTTCTTCCTGGTCGCCTGGGACCACGACCGCCCGGGGGTGCGCGCCGCGAGCTGGGTCTACCTCATCGCCACGCACCTGGGCACCGCCTTCCTCTTCCCCTTCTTCCTGGTGCTGGGCGCGAAGGGCGGGGGCGCCGCGCTGCCCGACTTCGCCACCCTGGCCGCGGCCGGCTCCACGCTGCCCGCCGGCCTCGCCACCCTGCTCTTCGCCTTCGCGGTGGTCGGCTTCGGGACCAAGGCCGGCTTCATGCCCCTGCACGCCTGGCTCCCCGAGGCGTACCCGGTGGCCCCCTGCCACGTCTCCGCGGTGCTCTCCGGGGCGGTGGCCAAGACCGGCCTCTACGGCCTCTTCCGGGCCCTCACCTTCCTGGGCGCGCCGCAGGAGGGCTGGGGCTGGGCGCTGGTGGGGCT
>CAZAIE010000927.1:0-3525 GCA_964485035.1 uncultured Myxococcaceae bacterium
CGAGCGCCTGGCTCTGCTTCTCCGAGAGCTTGCGGGCCGTCACCTCGCGCAGCGTCGCGAGCACCGACTGCACCCGCCCCTCCCGGTCGCGCTCGGGGACGAACTGCGCGTCCATCCACCGCGTCCCGGCTGCGCCCGGCAGCTCCAGCTCCACGTCCACCCGCGCTCCCAGCGAGAAGACCTCCCCGATGGCGCGATCGAGCGGGGAGGAGAAGACCGCCGGAGCCCCGACCTCGCCGAGACGCCTGCCCACCAGGGCCACCGGGTCCGCTCCGTAGCCCCTGACCGCCTGGTTGACGAACAGCACCCGGCGCTCGGCGTCCAGGCGCGCGATGACGTCCGGCGAGTGCTCGGTGAGGGCGCGGTACTGCTCCTCGCGCTCCTGCAGCGCCCGGTCGGCCTGCTCGCGGGCGGCGGACTGCGCCCCCACCTCCTGCAAGAGACCCAGGAGGCTCTTGCTCAACCCCCAGCCGACGACCCCGGCGAGGAAGACGTAGGCACCACGCTGGAGGACGTTGGAGGCGGCCAGCGAGGGGAGCGACGCCACCCACTCCGCGGGGATGTCGGCCCGGGTCGCGAAGTACAGGACGATGATCTCCGCGGCGCCGAGGGTTCCAGAGAAGAGCACCAGCCGCGGACGCAGCCTGAGCGCAGTGACGATGACCACGAGCCCGTAGAGCGTCACCGGGGCGCTGGTGAGCGCGTACGCAGGACCGATGCGGGCGGTGTCGATCACCGCGATGACCGTGGGGATGGAGATCTCCACGGCGGCATTCAGGAAGTCGTACCAGCGTGGGTATCGGCCGGTGCGAATCAGGAGGTAGGCGAGACCTTCGAACGCCGCGAGCGCCCCGATGAGGACCAGCAGGTGCGCGCCCAGCCGCCGGTCCAGCGCCAGGAAGATGCCGACCACGAAGGGGGTGGAGATGGCGCAGGCGGCCAGGGCCAAGAACGGCACCCGGGCGGCGCTGATTGCCTGCCAGCGCGCGATGAGGGCGCTCGAGGAGTCGGTCTGGCTGCGTGGCGCTGGCGATGCGTCGCTCAATCCTGCTCCGAGGTCCGCCCACCCGAGGCGTCAATCATGCCAGCACGCGGAGGCCGTTGTAAGGCAGACATCCCGTTCGGGCAGTCCGGAGCGTCCCGGACGCCCGTCCCGATCCTCCAGCGAGCCGCCCGGATGGGCCCTGGTAGTATCCGGCGCCGTGGACATCCGAAGTCAGAGCGACCTCCTCGCGGCGATCATCTGTCTGGCCCTGGCGCTGTCGGTGCTGCTGCGGCCGCGGCGGCGGGCGCTGACGCTGTACTCCTTCCTCTGCCTCTCGCTCTTCGGCTTCCACCTGGGCCAGTTCCTCTCCGCGCTGACCTCCCACGGGTTCTGGCCGCGGCTGGCGCTGGTGTTCGGGGCGACGGTGCCGGTGAGCGCGCTGGCCTTCTTCCTGGAGTTCCTCAACGTCTCGCCCAAGAGCGCGGGCCGGGCCCAGCTCGCCGCGTTCTTCGGGGTGCTCGCCGCGCTGGTGGTCGCGGTCACGCCCATGGCGGAGTCGGAGCTCGCGCGCACCATCATCGCCGTGTGGATCTTCGGGGTGCTGCTGGTGCTGCTGTCGGTGCTCCTGCAGCGCATGACCTCGACCGCCTCGCGCACCGAGCGCGCCCGGCTGGCCTACCTCACCGTGGGCGCAGGGCTCGCCA
Organism: uncultured Myxococcaceae bacterium; assembly: GCA_964485035.1. Classification (GTDB taxonomy): domain Bacteria; phylum Myxococcota; class Myxococcia; order Myxococcales; family UBA5297; genus CAZAIE01. The sequence goes on from CAZAIE010000927.1 coordinate 1,690, forward strand.
CGCTTGCCGCCGCCCTCGACGCCCTGCCCCGCTACGGCATCGACTTCCCGCCGCTCGGCGCCATCCTGGCCACGCTCTACATGTTCCTGCTGCAGCAGACCCTGCAGCGGCTGCGCCTCTTGGACCTGAACGAGCTGCTCGGGAAGACCGTCGCGCTCTCGCTGCACGCGGTCATCTTCGTGGCCATCTACGCGGTGCTGGTCTCCTGGGTCGGCGACCGCCCCTCGCTCTTCCTCTTCAACACCCTGGTCGCGTCCATCGTCATCCTCATCCTCTTCGAGCCGCTCCGGGCCAAGGTCGAGGAGTGGGTCACCGCCACGCTCTTCCGCGAGCGCTTCGAGCTCATCCGCACCCTCGCCGGCCTCAAGGGGCGAATGGGCAACGTCATCGAGGTGCGCGACCTCGCCAAGCTCATCCTCGACACCCTCAACGAGACCCGGCGGGTGACGCACACCTCCTGCTACCTGCTCAGCGACGACCGCCCGGGCTTCTACCTGCTCGACAGCCGCGGCCCGACGCCCACCCCCTTCCTCGACGCCGCCCAGGCGCGGGCGCTCATCGCGGTGGCGATGCAGGGACAGAAGGCGGTGCTGCTGGAGAACGTGGAGCGTCGGCTCGCCGAGCTGAAGTCGGTGGAGCAGCAGCCCGAGAACCGCCGGGGCCGCGACGAGACCAAGCGGCTCACCGACCTGCGGGCGGCCCTGAAGCTGATGAACGCCGGCATCACCGTGCCGATGATGGCCGGCGACCGGGTGGTGGGCTTCCTGAACCTCTGGGACGAGCGGGTGCCCGAGGCCTACGCCTCCAACGAGATCGCCGCCATCCTCGAGATCGGCGAGGGGGTGGCGACCATCGTCGAGAACAGCAAGCTCTACGAGCGCATGAAGGAGCGCGACCGTCTCGCGGCGCTGGGTGAGATGGCGGCCGGCCTCGCCCACGAGATCCGCAACCCGCTGGGGGCCATCAAGGGCGCGGCGCAGTTCCTGGCCCCGCAGGAGCTGCCCGCCGACACCTCCGAGTTCCTGGGAGTGATCGTCGAGGAGGTCAACCGGCTCAACACCGTGGTGACCCAGTTCCTCGACTACTCCAGGCCCCTCAAGCAGAACTTCGCGCCCACGGACGTCACCGACGTCGTCAACCGCACCCTCAAGCTGCTCACCAACGAGATCCCACCGTCGATCAAGCTGGAGCTGGACCTCGCCAGCTCGCTGCCGAAGGTGCAGGCCGACCCGGAGCAGCTCAAGCAGGTGCTCATCAACCTGCTCCAGAACGCGGTGCAGGCCATGCCCGAGGGCGGGACGCTCTCGCTCACCGTCCGCTGCCCCGACGACGTGCCCGCCTGGCGCTTTGCCGACGCCCCGGCGCTGGTGGAGCTGCGGGTGCGCGACACCGGGCACGGCATCCCCGACGAGTCCCGCGCCCACATGTTCGTCCCCTTCTATACGACCAAGGAGAAGGGCACCGGCCTGGGGCTCGCCATCTGCGACCGCATCGTGAAGAACCACGGCGGCAGCATCTCGCTGACCAGCAAGGTCGGCGACGGCACCGAGTTCCTCATCCGCCTCCCCGCCATCCCCGAGCCCCGGCCCGAGTTGGGCGAGGGGACGCCCGCTCCCGAGACGCAGGGCACCCCGGACCTGGACCTCACGCCCTACCCCGGCACCCTGGCGCCCCCGGAGATCGCCGCCGGCTCGCGCCGCCGCGACCGCAAGCGCCGCCGGACCGCGAAATAGCCCCGGGACCCATTGTGGCCGCCGTCTCGAGTGCGCTAGCGTCTTCCACCTTCCAGGCGCCTCGCACCTCCGGGATGGCGGACCGCGCCAACTGGCCGCAGCC
>CAZAIE010000928.1:0-3522 GCA_964485035.1 uncultured Myxococcaceae bacterium
GCCCCAGCCCGACCCGTGACCCAAGAGCCCGCCTCCACCTCCGCCGACCTGCTGGTCATCGGAGCCGGCCCCGCCGGCGCCACCGCCGCTGCGTTCGCGCGCCGCGCCGGCCTCTCCGTGCAGGTGCTCGAGCAGGCCGCGTTCCCGCGCTTCTCCATCGGCGAGAGCCTGCTCCCGCACGCCATGGACGTGCTCCACGAGGCCGGTCTGCTGGACGCGCTGCGGCCCGGGGGCTTCCTGGAGAAGCGCGGCGTCCGCTTCGCCTCGGGGGATGCGCGCTGCGACTTCGCCTTCGCCGAGGCCGGGCGCGGCTGGGGGTGGGCGTGGCAGGTCCCGCGCGCCGAGTTCGACCACCGGCTGGCCCAGGCCGTCGAGGCCCAGGGCGTGCGCTTCGCCTACCGGCACACCGTGCAGGCGGTCGAGGTGGGCGAGCGAGGCGCCTCGCTCGAGGTGACCGGGCCCGCGGGCGAGCGGAGGACCTTCCAGGGCCGCTTCCTCGTGGACGCGAGCGGCAACGGTCGGGTGCTGCCGCGGCTGCTGGGGCTGGACGCGCCCTCGAGCCTCCCGCCGCGGGCGGCGCTCTTCGCCCACGTGAAGGGTGATCGCAGGCCCGCGGGGACCGAAGAGGGGTGGATCTGGATCTGCGTGCACCCGCTGGGAGGCGCGTGGATCTGGCTCATCCCCTTCGCGGACGGCCGCACCTCGGTGGGCGTGGTGGGCGAGCCCTCGTTCTTCGAGCGCTTCGCGGGCAGCCCGGCCGAGCAGCTGCGGGCCATCCTGCAGGGCGAGCCCTGGGCGCGCTCGAGGCTCGCCGACGCGACGCCGGTGACCGAGCCGCGGCTCCTGAAGGGCTTCTCCACCTCGGTGAAGCGCGTGTGGGGGCCTGGGTATTGCCTGGTGGGAAACGCCACCGAGTTCCTGGACCCGGTCTTCGCCTCCGGGGTCACCCTGGCGCTCGAGTCCGCGCGGGTGGCGAGCGGCCTCGTGGTGCGGACCCTGCGCGGCGAGTCGCCCGACTGGGAGCGCGAGTACGCCGCGCACATGCGCAGCGGCGTCGAGGTGTTCCGGCACTTCGTCGAGCGCTGGTACGACGGGTCCATCCCGCGGTTCTTCTTCGAGCGTCCCCAGGTCGCGCAGGGCCACCGTGGGCTCACCTCGGCGCTCGCGGGCTACGTCTGGGACCGGACCAACCCGGTCGTCGTCGCGCCGGGAGCAGAGCTCGCGCGGCTGTGCAGCGGGACGTAGCCCAGGTCCACCCAGTCCACGTCCACCCTGCGCAGCCCTGCGTGCGGCGGGGTGGCGCCCGCCGCCGCAGGGAACCCCGGGGCTACTTCCCGATGTTCTCCTTGGGAATCTTCTTGCTCACGATCCTGTCGGCGCAGACCCACGTGCCCACCCGCTTCCAGCTCGGGCCCTTGGACAGGTTCTTGAACAGGTACGAGACCAGCCGGTAGTGAGCGCCCTTGGTCTGCTTCGCCCCCTCGATCTTCGACTCGCCGAAGGGGTTCTCGTCGAAGCGCTCGGCCACGGTCACCTGGAACTCGACCCACTCCTCGGTCCACTTCCAGATGCGGATGTACTTCCCCTCCACGCGCGCGTCGGACATGCGCTGCGACTTCTGGGCCGGGCCGTAGTTGATGACCATCCGCTCGTACGCCCCGCCGCCGGCCTTGGGGATGCCCGCCTTGGCGACCGCCAGCAGCGCGCCGTCGCTGGAGACCGCCTTGGGCATGCGCACGTTGGCGAGGGCCTTCGCCGCGCCGGTCTGCAGCCGGTCGAGCATCGCGTGGGCGTCAGCCGCGGCCTTCACGTACTTCGGCTCGGGCTTGCCCTTGTAGTCCCGGTAGAACTGCACCAGCGCGTCGGCAGCGAGCACCGCGGCCTCGGCCTCGGCGATCTTGTCGGCCACCCAGCCATCGTTGGAGAGCTTGTCCTCGGTCATCGCCCCCGGCTCGAGCAGCATCTTCGGCCGGTCGAGGTGGAAGGCCATCTTGCCCTGATGGCCGGTCGGGCCGTCCTGGTACCACTCGGTGGTCAGCCCGATGTCCTTCTCCAGCCGCTTGGGCATGGCCTGCGTGAACCAGTAGCGCAGGCTCTTGATGCGCGGGTCGGCGGCGTAGTTGGGGTGGTCGGCGACGACCTGGTCGAGCAGGGCCACGCCCTTGGACTGGAGCTTGTCGTACTCCTTCAGCCGCTCGATCCACTCGGCGACGCGCTCGGTGGTGAAGGGCGGCTCGAGCGCGGCGCTGAAGGTCTGCGGGTCGAAGAACGCGGAGATGTCCGCGAGCTGGGCGTCGACCTCACCCGCCTCGGCCTGGGCCGCGGCCTTCTGCTCGTTCACCAGCTTCACGCCCTCAGCCTGGCGCGCCTTGAAGATGGACTCCAGCTCCTCCATCTGCGTGCGCGCCTGGGCGACGCCCGCGTTGGGCGTCTTGATCTTCGCGAGCGCCTTGCGCATCCGGTCCAGCGGGTTGGTGACCTTGCTCGCGTTCCACTCATCCGCCCACGCCTTGGGGTCCGAGCCGTTCACCAGCCCGGCGGCCTCGCGGTATGCGGGCTCGAACTCGTTGGTGAAGACGTACTTGTCGTTCATCTCCAGGCCCTTGCCCAGGTCCTCCGGCAGCGGCTTCACGCCCGCGCCTGCAGTGGCCGCTGGCGCGCCCTTGTCCCTCGGCGAAGCGCGCCCGCGCCTGCTTGTCGAGCGCGTCGGCCCGCGCGGCCTGCTCCCCGAACGCCGGTGCCGAGCGGTTCACCACCTTCGAGAGCCGCGTCCGCACGCCGTTGATGCGCTGGACGATGGCGTTGGTCGCCGCGACGTCGCCCGGGGACAGCGCCGCCACGTCCTTCTCCACCGAGTCGAGCTCGGCCTTGGCTGCGCCCAGGTGGTCCTCCTGCGCGGGCCGGGCCTGCCCCTGGGCCTGCGCGCGGATCCACGCGTCCAGCTCCATCGAGCGCGCGCCCAGCTCGGCGTAGGAGGGCGCCTTGCGGTCGCACATGTTGAGGTTGGCCTTGGCCGCGTTGATCTTCTTGATCAGCGCGTTGGCGGTCTTCCCGTCGCCCACCTTCAGCTCGGGGATCTGCTTCTCCACCTCGTCGAGCTGGGCCTTCACGGCGTCGAAGTCCTGAGCCAGCGCGGGGGCGGGCAGGCCGGTGGCGATGAGGCCCGCGAGCAGGGTCGCGGTCAGCGAGAGGCGCATCTCGGCTCCTTCCAACAGGGCGACCGCGGCGGCGGACCGGCAGCGGGCGGGGAGGAGGTCGAGTGGCCCCCGCGCAGCCCCCCTCCGCGCGAAGACCTTGTGGATTAGCCCGGGGCGTGGACGTTGGTCAATGCGGGTACACCCGGAGTCGGGGCGCCGGAGCGCTGAATCGGCATAGGGGGTGACGGGACAGTCGTCCCGTCATCCCCCTGCCACACCACCGGACGTGCGGGTCCGCATCCGGCGGTTCGGTTGGTTGAGGTTCAACAAGACAGCCTCGGCAGTCCCAGCTTGTCGTAGTAGCGAGTGTTGAGCACCGTGTTCA
>CAZAIE010000929.1:0-3521 GCA_964485035.1 uncultured Myxococcaceae bacterium
GTTGAAGGTCGCCAGCGAGAAGGTGAAGGCAGACGTGGGCGTCGCGCCGTCGAGGTCGGCGAGGGGGACGCGGAACTCGACCAGGTCGTTGGCGGGGGAGATGGCGATCTGCGACCCGGCGATGCCGTACCAGGTCCCGCCGGCGAACCACTCGACCGCCGGGTTGCCGGAGCCTGCCACGTGCAGCGCGAACTGGCGCACCGGGCGAAGGTCTGCGGGTCCAACGGAGAGGCCCGAGTCGTCTCCCAGGAACGTCTGGGCGCCGTTGCTCCCGACGTGGACCCCCAGGGCCAGGTGCGGGAGGCCCTGCGCGCTCACGTTCTTCAGCCGCACGAGGCCGTAGAGGTAGGTCGCGTCGACGGTGAAGCGGGCCTCCAGGAGGTCGCTGTCGTCGCTCATCCCGGTGTCGGTGCGGCGGTCGTCGATGGCGCCGCGGTAGATGAACTCGGTGGCGCTGGCTGCGCCCGCGTGGGCCGCTCCGGCAGCGGTCCCGGTCCAGTCCGAGGCGTCGCCGTCGACGGTGCGGGTCGCGGCGTGGGCCGGGCTGGCCAGCGGCAGGGCGACCAGGGCAGCGAGCAGTGCGAGGCGTGGGGACATGGCGACCTTCGTGTGCGGGGTTCTCGGCCTGGACGACGGCAATACCGGCAGAGGATACACCGGCGGTTCGAGCCGCCCCCTCGGTCGGGTGGCCCCGGGGCAGGCCGACGAGGCCGGGAGTTCCCCGGCGCTCCTGGGCAGGGGGCACAACCGGGAGTTGGTGTCCGGCGGCAGTTGGGGTAGGTCGGGGCTCCCCAATCCGCAAGGAGCCCACGCCATGAAGTCTGTCGTCGCCACCCTGTGCCTCGGTCTGGTCCTCTTCCTCGCCCCGCGCGCCGCGCTGGGCACGGAGCGCAGGCTCGGCGTCGTGGACCTGCAGCGCGCCATCATGGAGGTCGAAGAAGGCAAGATCGCCCGGGCGCTCATGCAGAAGGAGATCGCGGACGCCCAGCGGAAGTCCGACGCGAAGGTCCAGGACGCCCGCAAGCAGGAGGAGGCCATCGCGCGCGCCGGAGACCAGCTGACGTCCGCGCAGAAGCAGCAGGCGATCGAGAGGCTCCAGAAGGTCTTCGCGGAGATCACCTCCAGCTTCGAGCAGGAGAAGGCACTCCTCGGGAAGCGGGAGCAGGAGCGGCTCGGCGTGATCCTGCGGAAGCTGGAGGGGGTGGTCACCAAGGTCGCGGCGGACCGCGGCTTCACGATGGTCCTCGACAAGCGGGCGGTGGTGCTCGGGGATGCGCAGGTCGACATCACCGACGAGGTGATCCGCGTGTACAACACGCCCCTCCCGAAGCCGTAGGCCAGTCGTCCGAGGAGGGGTTCATGCAAGCGTTGAAGGGCAAGGTGGCCATCGTGACCGGTGCCAGCCGGGGCATCGGCAAGGGCATCGCGATCGAGCTCGGGAAGGCTGGCGCCACGGTCGTGGTGACCGGCCGCTCGGTGAAGCCGGGCAGCCACAAGCTGGGCGGGACCATCGGAGAGACTGCCCGGCTGGTCGACGCCGGGGGCGGCCGGGGGATCGCGCGGCAGGTGGACCACGCGGACGACGAGCAGGTGCGCCGGTTGGTCGACGGCGTCTTCGCCGAGCTCGGGCGCATCGACGTGCTGGTGAACAACGTCTTCGCCGTCCCCGAGGCCCGGACGCCGGACGAGGCGACCTGGGGCCCGTTCTGGACCACGCCGCTGTGGACGTGGGACGCGATGCACCGCGTCGGGCTGCGCTCGCACTACGTCGCCTCGTGGCTGGCCGCGCCGCACATGGTCGCCGCGCGGTCGGGGCTCATCGTCAACGTCAGCAGCTGGGGCGCGAAGCAGTTCTTCGGCAGTGTCGCCTACTGCGTGGGGAAGACCGGCGTGGACCGGCTCTCCGAGACCATGGCCCAAGACCTGCGCGAGCACGGGGTGGCGGCGGTCTCGCTCTGCCCGGGGACAGTGCGGACGGAGCGGATGCTGGACGCCGCGAAGGAGCACCCGGACTTCGACTTCACCGGCTCCGAGAGCCCGGCGCTCTCTGGCCGTGCGGTGGTGGCGCTGGCGAGCGATCCCAGGATCTTGGAGCGCAGCGGCACGGTGCAGGTGGTGGCGCGGCTCTCGCGCGAGTACGGCTTCTGCGAGGACGACGGGTCCCAGCCCCCGCTCCCGGACGCTCCGACGTGAGCGCAGACGAACGGCAGATCTTTCGGGGCGAGCTCTACTGGATTGCCCCTGACGACTCGCGCGGCCCGGCGCCGGCGTACTCGCACCCCCACGTGGTGGTGCAGGACGACGTGTTCAACCACTCGCGCGTGGCCACGGTGGTGGTCTGCGCGCTGACCACGAACCTGCACCGCGCGACCGAGCCGGGGAACGTGCTGCTCGACCCGGACGAGGGCGGGCTGCCGAGCCAGAGCGTGGTGGTGGTCTCGCAGATCTCGTCGGTGGAGAAGGGAAGGCTCGGCGAGCGCATCGGGGCGCTGTCGCAGGAGCGGGTCGAGGAGATCCTCGCGGGGCTCCGGTTCCAGCAGCGAGCGTTCTTCGAGCGGTGAGGAAGAGGGGGCCGGGACGCGCGGGACGACGCCCGCCACCACAGGCAGCCCGGCCGAGTCTTGGCAATCAAGCCTGTTGGCTGCCGGCGCGGTGCCAGACTCGGCTGCCCCGGCCCGGCGCGGTGCCAGACTCGGCTGCCCGGCCCGGCGCGGTGCCAGAGGTCGGCTGCCCGGCCCGGCGCGGTGCCAGACTCAGCTGCCCGACCCGGCGCGGTGCCAGACTCAGCTGCCCGACCCGGCGAGTCGGCTGCTTCCCCGGCGCGGCGCGGTGCCAGAGTCGGGTGCCCGATCCGGCGCGGTGCCAGAGTTGGGTGCCCGATCCGGCGCGGTGCCAGACTCGGCTGGCCCGGCGCGGTGCCACCACAGGGCTCAGGCGCGCAGGGATTCCATCGCCGCGGCGATGGCGCGGAAGCGGTCCGGGTCGCCGCCGTGGTCGGGGTGGTGCTCGAGGCAGAGCGCGCGGTACCGCGAGCGGATCTCCTCTGGGCTCGCGCCTGCCGAAAGCCCCAGCGTCGTGAGCGCCGCGTCCCGCCGGGTCCAGGCCAGGAAGCCCTTCCAGAAGGACTCGAGCAGCTCATGCACGCCGGAGGCGGTCATCTCCTCGAGGTGGCGCAGGTCGAGGTAGTAGGCCGCGAGCGGATCGGCGCGGGCAAGCCCCGGGTCGGAAGGGCACCCGCCGGGCCGCAGGCGGATGGCCAGGCAGTGGATCTCCAGGGTGCCCCAGCCGCGGACTTCCAGCGCCTGCCGCAGTCGGTGCAGGTGGTGGAAGAGGAGGAAGTGCACTTGGAAGAGCTCCAGCTCGGCGACGTCCCGCAGGGCCCCGTCGCCGCGCAGTTCCTGGAGGAGCGCGTGCTCCGAGAGTCCTTCAGGATGCGCGAGCAGCCGCTCGAACAGAGTCCCCAACTCGGGCGACAGGTCTGCGAGGCGGTCGTCCGGCACGGGCTCTCCGAGGGCTCGATA
>CAZAIE010000930.1:0-3517 GCA_964485035.1 uncultured Myxococcaceae bacterium
GCACGCCGAGGCGGAGAAGCAGTACGCGGCGCAGCAGCGGGCGATCGCCGACCGGCGCGAGGGCCTGGCCCGGCTCGCCGGCGAAGTGAACACCCTGCGCAGCCGGGCGGAGGCCGCCGGCTCCGAGATCGAGCGGCTCGCCACCGCGCAGGCGGAGGCGGAGGAGCGCGCGGAGTCCGCGCGTCGCCAGTTCGCAACGCTGGAGACCCGGCTCGCCGGGCTGAGCGCGGGCGAATCGGGACTGGACGCGGCCTACGAAGCCGCGGAGGCCGAGTTGGACGCGGCGACGACCCGTCTGGCGGAACTCCAGGACGCCGAACGTGCCGCCGCCGCGGAGCGGGGAGCGGCCGCGGCCCGGGCCGAGGCCCTGGCGCTGGGCCTGGAGCGCAGGGACGGCTCCGCAGCCCTGCTCGCCGCCGGTGACCGGCTGGACGGACTGCTGGGCACCGTGGCCGCCCTCGTCAGCGTGCCGGCGGGGGCGGAGGTCGCGATCGCCGCGGCCCTCGGTGCCGCCGCCGACGCGATCGCGGTGACCGACCTGGACGCCGCCGTCGCGGCCTTCGACCACCTCAAGGCCGAGGACCTGGGCCGGGCCGGACTGCTGCTGGGCGGCGACGCCGGTCCGGACACCGGCTCCTGGCCCACACTGCCCGGTTACGCCACCTGGGCCGCCGGCATGGTGGAGTGCGCGGCCAACCTGCGGCCCGCGCTGGAGCGGCTGCTGTTCAAGGTGGCCGTGGTGGACGACGTCGACCATGGCCGCCGGCTCGTCGCCGAGCTGCCGGAGGTGACCGCCGTCACCAGGGACGGCGACCTGCTCAGCTCCTGGTTCGCGGCCGGCGGTTCGTCCGCGAAGCCGTCCCTGCTGGAGGTGCAGGCGGCGCTCGACGAGGCCAACGCGCGGCTGGGCGCCGCGCAGTCCGAGACCGAGCGGCTGCGGTTCGCGATCGCGGAGGCCGAGCACGTCGTGGCCGCCACGCAGGAGAAGGCCGACGCCGCGCTCGCCCGGCTGCACGAGTCGGACGCCGAGCACGCCGCGCTGGCTGAGGAGGCCGGCGAGCTCAACCAGACCGTCAGGGCAGCGCAGGCCGAGGCCGGCCGGCTCGCCGCGGCGGCGGAGGCTGCCGCGACCGCGAGGGACCAGGCGCTGGCCAACCTCGCCGAGCTGGAGGACCGCCTCGAGTTGGCCTCCGCCCAGACCGAGGTCAGCGAGGCCGACCCGACCGAGCGCGACCATTCCGCCGACCTCGCCCGGGCCGCCCGCTCCGCCGAGATGGACGCGCGGCTGGCCCTGCGCACCGTGGAGGAACGGGCCAGGGCGCTCGCCGGACGCGCGGAGAGCCTGGTCCGGGCCGCGGAGGCCGAGCGCGCCGCGCGGGCCAAGGCCGCGGCCCGCCGTGAGCAGTTGCGCCGCGAGGCGGAGGTCGCCGGCGCCGTGCAGCTCGCTGCGGCCTGGCTGGGCGAGCAGGTGGCGGCGTCCCGTGCCCTGGCAGAGGTCGAGCGCACCGAGGCGCAGCAGCGCCGCAACGAGGCCGAGGCCGAACTCACCGCCGCCCGGCAGCGGGGCCGCGAGCTGGCGAAGTCGTTCGAGGGCCTGGTGGACAGCGTCCACCGGGACGAGCTGGCCCGCGCGCAGCAGCAGATGAAGATCGACGCGCTCGCGGAGAAGGCGCTCACCGAGCTGGGCCTGGAGGCCGAGGCACTGGTCGCCGAGTACGGACCCGACCAGCTGGTGCCCGTGCTGGTCGGCGACGACGGCCGCCCGCTCGGCGAGGACGACCCGCGGCCGGACCCCGTCCCCTATGTCCGGGGCGAGCAGGAGAAGCGGCTGCGGGCCGCCGAGCGCGACCTCGCGGTGCTGGGCAAGGTGAACCCGCTGGCGCTGGAGGAGTTCGACGCCCTCAGCGAGCGGCACACCTTCCTCGCCGAGCAGCTGGCCGACCTGCGCAAGACCAGGGACGACCTGATCGCCATCATCGCCGACGTCGACACCCGCGTGCAGGAGGTGTTCGCCGCCGCGTACGCCGACGTGGAGAAGGCGTTCGAGGAGTCCTTCGCCCGCCTGTTCCCCGGCGGTGAGGGACGCCTGGTGCTCACCGAACCGGGGGAATGGCTGACCACGGGCGTGGAGGTCGAGGCGCGACCGGCCGGCAAGAAGGTGAAGCGGCTGTCGTTGCTGTCCGGTGGCGAACGGTCACTGGTGGCGGTCGCGTTCCTCGTCGCGCTGTTCAAGGCCCGGCCCAGCCCGTTCTACATCCTGGACGAGGTCGAGGCCGCGCTTGACGACACGAATCTTGGGCGTCTGCTGGAGATTTACGAAGAATTGCGCGCCAACAGCCAGCTGCTGGTGATCACCCACCAGAAGCGCACGATGGAGATCGCTGACGCGCTGTACGGCGTGACCATGCGCGCCGACGGGGTCTCCGCGGTGATCAGCCAGCGCCTGAGAGAGGACTGAGAGCCGCGCCCCGGGGCCTGGAGGCCCACCGGCCCTCGGGCATAATGGCCCGCGGGGGAATTCGGCGGAAGGGGCGGCTCCGGTGAGCTACTGGATCATCACTGTGGCGATCGTTGCGATCGCCCTGTGCATCATCGCGGTGGTGGCCGTGGGCATGCAGGGCAGCCTCGCGGACAAGGCTCCGGAGGTTGCGAACGTGCTCGCCAACACCGCCCGCCACCTGAACGGGGAGGCCGATCCGCCCCAGGGACTGGTCGATTTCTTCGACGAGATCCCGAAGAGCGCGTCGTCCGCGCGGAGCGCGGCATCGGCCAACGAGCCGCCCAAGCGCTGACGCCGGTACGTCCCGGCCCTGCCGGTTGCCTACCATGAGCCGGTGGAGATCTTCTGGTACCTGATGGCCGCGGTCGCGGTCGTGCTCGTCGTGGCCGCCGTCACCATCGTCCTCGGACGCCGCAGGGCCGTCCCGCCCGCGCCGGAGAGGCCGGAGCTTCCGGCCGAGCCCGGCGCCGCGGAACCGCCGGTCGAGGCAGAGCTGGTCGAGCCGGTCGGAACCCCGGCGCCGGCTGAGGTCCTCGAGACCCCCGAAGCCCCGACGTCCCGGCTGGCCCGCCTGCGGCGCCGGCTGAGCGCGAGCACCAACCCGTTCGCCCGCGGCCTGCTGGGCCTGCTGTCGGCCGACCGGCTCGACGCGGCGGCGTGGGACGACCTGGAGGCCGCGCTGATCACGTCCGACCTCGGCGTGGGTCCCACCGATGAGCTGATCACCGGGCTGCGCAGGGAACTGGCCATCGACGGTGTCGCCGACCCGGCGCGCGCCCGGCAGGTGCTGCGGACCGAGGTGCTGAAGCTGGTCGGCACGGACGCCGACCGGTCGCTGCGGGTCACCGGAGCGGACGGCAAGCCCGGCGTGGTGCTCGTGGTCGGGGTGAACGGGACCGGCAAGACCACGACGATCGGCAAGCTGGCCCGCGTGCTGGTGGCCGAGGGCCATTCCGTCCTGCTGGCCGCCGCCGACACCTTCCGCGCGGCCGCAGCGGACCAGCTACAGACCTGGGG
>CAZAIE010000931.1:0-3516 GCA_964485035.1 uncultured Myxococcaceae bacterium
AGGTTCCCCAGAGGACTTTCACCTCCAAGTCACGCCCATGCTGGGCACACCAACGGCGCTGGGCCGTCCGCAAGTACGGACGGCCCAGCAGGACCCACGAGAAACCGGGCGGCTTAGGACGCGGTCTGGACCGGGGCCCCCAGGAACTTGCGCTCGATCTTCTCGTAGTAGTCGATGATCTGCCGGACGTAGCGGCGCTTCACCAGGTACGAGCCGGGGAAGAAGCTGCGCTTGAACCCGTAGATGATGATGCTCTTCAGCACCGCCGCGTCGACGCCGCAGTGGCGCACCGCGAGGTCGAGCTCATTGGTGACCGTGGTGGACGAGACGGTGCGGTTGTCGGTGCAGAGCGTGGTGGAGAGCCGCGCCTCACGCAGCTTGTTGAAGCTGTGCTGCGACAGGTCCTTCAGCTGCGGGATGGTCTGCAGGTTCGACGTCAGGCACACCTCGATGGTGATGCGCCGGTCGGCGATGTACTCGCTGAGGCTCTTCACGTAGGCCTCGCGGTCCTTGATGGACGGGTCCTGGACCATCGAGGTGTCGAGCAGGAAGTAGCCGTGGCCGATGCGGTCGGCGTAGCACTCGGTGATGGCCTGGAAGATCGACTCCGGGCCGTAGGCCTCGCCGGCGTGCACGGTCTTCTTCATGAAGTTGCGGTGCGCGTAGGCGTACGCCTGGCGGTGGTCGTCGGGCGGGTAGCCCTTCTCCTCGCCGGCGAGGTCGAGGCCCACGATGGGCAGGCCGTACTCGTTGCGGACCTGCACCGCGGCGCGCGCCAGCTCCAGCGAGGCCAGGCCGTAGACCTGGTTCGGAGGCGAGAACTGGTGGGCGCGGACGATGTCGCTGAAGTACTCGCTGAAGCCCTCGCGGAAGGCGCGCATCGCGCAGACGATGATGCCGTACTCGAAGGGCGGCTCCTCGCCGCTCACCACCTCGGGGCGCCGGTTGAACTCGTCGCGCGAGCGGCGCAGGCCGCGGTCGACCGCGCGCAGCACGTTGATGGGGTTGAGGTGCCGGTGCACGTGGAGCTGCGGCGCGAAGCGGACCTCGACGTAGCGCACGCCCTCGGCCTGGTTGTCCTGCGCCAGTTCGTAGGCCACGCGCTCGAGGCCGACCTCGCTCTGCATCACCGCGGTCATGTAGTGGAAGCCGGTGAGGTAGTCGGCGAGGTCCTTGTACCGCTCCTTGAACACCAGCTCGCGCAGGCCGCCCTCGGTGTAGGAGGGCAGGTCCACGTGGTACTCGCGGGCCAGCTCGATGAGGGTGGGGATGCGCAGGGAGCCGTCGAGGTGGACGTGGAGGTCCGTCTTGGGGAGCGCCTGCAGGAAGTCCCTGGAGAGCTTGTCGGTCTTGATTGGTTTGTTGGTCATGGTGCCGGGCATTCTCCCACGTTGGCGGCCGGGTTCGAGTTTTCCGATGCACCGGCGGGCGAGCCGGACCGGGTTCCCGGATTCCCCCGGTTGGGACGGGGCGGGGTCGGGTCGGGTTGGTTGCGAGACTGAGTAGCCGGCGACTGAAGTCGCGCCTGTGTTTACGAAGCCCGCGCGCGGCTTTAGCCGCCGGCCCTCGCAGAGGGCCACTTCACGGCCGGATGAGCGGTGTGCTCCCGAGAACGGGGAACAGTGTCCGTTCGATCTGTCCGACGAAGTCCGCGATGCCTGCCTCGCGTCCTCTTGCCTCCAGCAGGTCGAGATCGGCATCCAGGCAGTCCTGGACCCGGGAGTCCTCTGGCGCAGCCTGGTGGTCGAGGCCAAGCAGCCGACGGCAGATGGTCTTTGCGTCCCGCACGTCGCTCTCGACGTTGCTCGTCAGTTCGTGCGGCCGCGCCACGGGGTCGAAGTCCCGGCCGGACTCCCGCAGGACCTGGCACACCTCCCGATGGGCCGTCTGCTCCGTGGCGTCTCGGGGCTCGAACCCTGCAACCACCCAAGCGTCGAACTCCGGATTGGCACTCGCAACGAGGGTCGGAAGATTGACCGCAGCTGCGCGCACACCCTCGAGCGCCGAGTCCTGCCCTCCGTCGGTGTCGTGAGCGAGCAGCAGCACCGACTCGTCGGTGGGCTCCAACGCGACCGCTGCGAGCCGAGCACAGACGTACCCCCAGCCGGCCCAGCCCTTGAGCGGTCGGGCCTGCTTGCGGGGATGGAACTTGAACCGACGGTCCCGCTTCACCGCGCCACGGTCGGACCAACCCTGCTGCCCATCCAGCCCCACGAAGGTCCGCGCAGCCTCGGGACTGTCGGACCAGAGTTCGCGGAGCCAGGCATCCGGGGCGCGCTCCCGGACCACCCGGTCCAGCAGGTGCCGGCTCGCTCCGGCTGCCAGCGCGTCCTCTGCGCAATGGACGACTCGCAGGGTCACGGGTCGAACCACCCCGGTCCGGACGCGGCGAGGAACTCCCCCGTGGTGAGGGTCTTGAGCAGCCGCTGGTCGGGATGCTCCGAGAGGCGCTTCGCCACGACCGGCCCGCCCGCCGGACGCCCGAGCACGACGACCTCCGCAGGCTCGAAGAGATCGACCAGGTAGGGCGAGTGCGTGGTGGCGAGGATCTGCACGTCGGGACGTTGCCGGACCACGCTCCGCAGGGCACCGACGAGCTCAGCTTGCGCGCGCGGGTGCAGGCCACGCTCGAGGTCGTCGAGCAGGACCAGCCGGGGACAGGTCGGGGACTCCAGGTAGGCGAGGATCCCCAGGCTGAGGAGCGTTCCCTCGCTGGCGGACGAGGCCGGCAGCGGCTGCGTTCCCTCGAACTGGAGCAGGAGCTCGTTGGCGATGGCTCGCGAGGTCTTCGGCACGCGCACCTGCTGACCTGCGATCTCCAGCAACTCGACCACCGTGCGCTCGACCTCCCGCGGGCCGATGCTCAACTTGCGGACGGCCGGCACCACCTTCCGGAGGGCGAGTTCACACCGCTCCAGGGCATCCCGGTCCGCAGCGCCGAGGTACAGGAGCGCCGTTGCCAATCCGGAGCCATCGCGCTCCATGCGAGGCACGACCTTCTCGCTGAGGGACGGGGCCGCGAGCGCCTCGGCGCGGAGCGCAAGCACGGTCGCGTCGAACGAGAGCCTGACCGCTTCGGGGACCTGCGCGGGAGGCGAGCCAGCCCCCTCCTTCTGCGTCCACCAGCCGCACCGGGGCGCTCCGGTCCGCGGCAGGTCGAGCTTCAGCGACCAGCCCGGTCCCTCGAGCCGGACCGAGCCGGACTCGGAGGACCCCGAGGAGAGGAGCTTGTCGAGTCCACCCTCGAGCCGAATCGCTTCGTCGGGCGATTGCGCTGCCCGGCCCACCAGCTCGACCGCCCTCAGCACGCTCGTCTTGCCGACGCCGTTGTCGCCGACCAGGAGCGTGAAGGCGCCCACCGGGACGTCGGTCTTGACGTGGCCCCGATAGTTCACGAGTTCGATGTTGGTGAGCATGGCTGCCGCAGACTCTGCCCAAGGGGCTCCCTGACTGCAATCGGGACGGCGTCCTCAGTCGAGGTTCGTCTCGGCCCTCAGCTCGACCACCCGCCCACTC
>CAZAIE010000932.1:0-3514 GCA_964485035.1 uncultured Myxococcaceae bacterium
GCCGTCGGCCGCCTCGGAGGGCTTCCCGGGGCGGCGGTCGCGGGCGGCGAGGCGGCCGACGGCGACGAGGGACGGGCCCCGTGCCTCCTGCACGGAGGCGACGCGGGCGAGCGGGTCGACGAGACCAGCGGCGCGGCAGCCGGCCTCCCACACCGCCTCGTCCCCGAAGACGAGGGGGACGAGCGCCCGGCGCACCGCGGGAATCGCCAGCGCCTTCGCGGTGACCTCTGCGCCGATGCCGGAGGGGTCCCCCAGCGAGACGGCCACCCGGGGCGGGGACGGCCGCCGCGGCCTCACTCGCGCAGCTCCGGCACCTTCACGTCCACCACCGCCTGCTTGCGCAGGTCGGCCACGTACTGCTCGGTGTGGCGCTGCATCTGCACGCGCCAGAGCCGGTCGCGCAGCTCGTCCTTCACCTGGTCGAATTCCTTGGGCTTGGCGGCCCGGCGCTCCACCACCTGGATCACGTGCCACCCGAAGGGCGAGCGGACCGGGTCGCTGACCTTGCCGGGGGCGAGGGTGAAGGCGACCTTGTCGAAGGCGGCCACCATCTCCCCGCGGCGGAAGAAGCCCACGTCGCCGCCGTCGGCCTTGGAGGGGCCCTCGCTGTGCTTCTTGGCCAGCTCCACGAAGTCCTCGCCGGCCTGGGCGCGCTGAGCCAGCGCCTGGGCGCGGGCCTGGGCCGCCTGTTCCACCGCCGGGGTGGCGTCCTTGGCGACCTGGATGACGATGTGCCGCGCGTGGACCTCGAAGTCGGCCTCGTCCACCTTGGTCTGGCGGGCATACTCGGCCTTCACGTCCTCGTCGCTCACCTTGATCTTCGAGCGCACCTTCATGCCGATGAGCTTCATGGCCGCGAGGTCCCGGCGCATCTTCTCCTTGAAGCCGCTCAAGGTCTGGCCCTTGGAGGCCAGCGCGCGCTCGAAGGTCGCGTTGTCCATGCCGTTCTGGCGGCGGACGTCGTCGATGGCGTAGTCCACCTCCGCGTCGGTGATCTCCACGCCCGCGGCGCGCTCCTCGGCCTGCAGCAGCCGGTCGGCGATGAGTTCGTCCAGGGCGTGGCGGGCGGCGGCGCGGCGGCGCTCCGGCGTGGCCTGGCCCTCGGCCTCGAGGGCGCCGAGCTCGGGCGCGGCCCGTTCCCACACCTCGGAGACCGGGATCATCTCGTCGTTCACCACCGCCGCGACGCGGTCGATGGTCCGGGGGCCGGCCGGGGCCGCCAGGGGGAAGGCCACCACCGCCACTGCTGCAAGCACGAGTCCTCGCACCACGTCCTCCTACTGCTGCGGCCGCTCCAGCACCGCTTCGTTGATCTTCACCAGCTCGCTCGCCGCCCGGGTCAGGCAGGCCGTGACCGCCGCCTCGTCCGTCGTGCCCGCGTCGCCCTCGCCGCGGGCCGCCTTGCACGCCGCCGCCCGCGGCCCGGCGCGCAGCTCCAGCACCGCGCGCCGCTGCGCCTCCTCGCGCTTCCTCTGCAAGAGCAGCCGCTCGATCTCGCCGCGCGCCTTCTGCAGGCTGCGGGCCTCCGCGGGGCGCCGGTCCAGGACCTTGAAGAGGTGGAAGCCGTAGTCGGAGGCCACCACGTCCGAGACCTGCCGCACGCCCAGCGCGAAGCACACCTGATCGAACGCGGAGGGCATCACGCCCTTCTTGAAGAAGCCCAGGTCGCCGCCCAGCTTGGCGTCGGGGGAGAGCGACCAGCGGCGCGCCGCCTCCTCGAAGGTCATGCCGTCGCGGAGCTTCGCGGCGATGCGGCGGGCCTCCTCGGGCGTCTTCACCACGATCTGCGCGGCCCGCACCTGCTCGGGCTGGGTGAAGTCCTCGGGGTGGTCCTTGTACCAGGCCTCGATCTCCGCGTCGGTCACCACCACGCGGGCGAAGACCTCGTCCACGAAGTAGCGCTCCATCACCAGGCGCGCCCGGGTGCGCTCGCGCAGCTCCTGCAGCGAGAGCATCCCCTCGGACAGCGCCTCGTCGAAGCCCGCGCCGTGGTACTCGGCCTTCAGCCGCAACAGCTCGCGGTCCACCTTGTCGGCCGAGACGGTCAGCCCCTCCTGCTGGGCCGCGTCCAGCACCAGCATCCGGTCCACCAGGTCCTCGAGCGTCGCCCGGCGCAGGGCCAGCTGCTCGGCGTCGGTCTGGGGCAGGACCCCGCCCGAGGTCCGGCGCAGGAAGGCGAGCTCGGACTGCAGCTCCTCCAGGGTGATGGGCCGGCCGTGCACCACCGCCACGTCGGGAGGACGCTCGGCGCCCTTGTGGCGCTCCGGGCAGCCGGCCAGGGCGGCGGCGAGGGCCAACAGCGTGGGGAGCCTGGACCTCATCGTCGCGCTCACGGCCCCGCTGGCGGCTGGGAAGGAGCCGCACCGGCAGGCGCCGGGTTCTCGATGACCAGCGCCTGGAGCGCCGCCTCGTCGAGCTTGAGCCCGTTGCGAGCCTTGGCGTCCTCGATGAAGCGCTTGAAGGCGTCCACGCGCCGGCGGGCCACCAGCTGGCCGCGGATGGAGTCCCGGACCTGCTCGAACGGGAGATCCAGCGCCGCCTCGCGGCCCAGCAGCTTCAGCGCGTGGAAGCCCTGCGGAGCCTCCACCAGGCGGTCCAGCACCCGCCCCCGCTCCCCGAGGGCGAAGGCCGCCTCGGCCACCTCGGCCCCGGCGCGCGCCACGAGCTGCTCCCGGCTGAGGAACTGCAGGTCGCCGCCCATGGCCTTGCTGTTCGGGTCCTCGGACGCGGTGCCGGCCAGCTCGGCGAACGCCGCGTAGTCCTTGGCGTCCTTCTCGCGCACCTGGGCGAGCGCCGCCTCGGCGGCCGCCCGCTGGGCCTTGCGCTTCGCCTCGTCGCCCGCGGGCGCGGCCCAGAAGACGTGGGCCACGCGCACGCGCTCGGGGCGGACGTACTCGGAGAGGTGGGCGTCGTAGTAGGCCTTGAGTTCGGCGTCGGCGATGGGCGCCTGCTGCTGGACGTCCTCGAACTCGCGCTGGACGTAGACCGAGACCAGCTCCCGCTTGAGGTGGCGGATGACCTTGGGGTCCTGGGCGTAGCCCTTCTTCTGGGCCTCACGGGCGAGCAGCTCGAAGCGGACGAGGTTGTCGAGGTACTCGCGCCGGCCCTCGGGAGAGGCGTAGCGGGTGCGGACGAAGGCCGCCTCCTCCTCGATGGCCTTCTGGACGTCGGCGTCGGTGATGGCCACGCCGTCGAAGCTCGCCACCGGCTTGCCGGGGTGCAGGGAGACCGGCAGCAGGCCGCCGGGCCCGACCGGGGCGCTGGGAGCCGAGCGGCCCGCGGTGCGGTAACCCGCAAACCACGCGAGCACCACCAGTGGGATGGCCAACAGCGCTGTGACCCTCTGACCCATGTCGCCTCCTGCGCAGCGGGGCAAAAGACCATACCGGGGTCACGGGTTCAAGGAAGACCACGGGCGGTCCCTGTCGAACCACGAATGCCTCGAGCCCTGCCTCCTTGCCCTGCCTGGCCCGTTCCCAACCCGGGAGGCGCCGCTAGAATGCCGCGCCATGTC
>CAZAIE010000933.1:0-2418 GCA_964485035.1 uncultured Myxococcaceae bacterium
TTCCTGCCCATGGCGTTGTAGGACTCGGCGACCCCGAAGAGCGGCGAGGCCATCGAGCGGTCCAGCCGCATCGCCTGGCCGTAGTCGTTCAGGGCGCGGACGTAGTCACGAAGCGCGAAGTAGGCGCTCCCCCGGGCCGCGAACGCCTGCGCGAAGTCGGCCTTCTCCACGATGGCCCTGTCGAACTCCTGCTGCGCCTCCTGGTACTTCTGCTGGCCGTAGAGCTGGACGCCCTTGTTGTAGGCATCCTGTGCGGCCTGCGTCAGCGGCAGAGGAGCCCCGGGCTGGGCTGCAGGCTGCGCGGCGGGTTGGGTTGTCGGCTGGGTCGCAGGCTGAGCCGTTGGCTGTGCCGCAGCCTGGGCAGCTGGCTGTGCGGCTGGCTGAGCCGTCGGCTGGGCCGCAGGCTGGGACAGCCCCATCTTCTGGCGGGCCTTGTCGATGTTCTGCTGCGCGGCCGCGCGGGTCGGCTCGTCGACGTTCATCACCAGCACGCGCTGCCAGCGTTCGATCGCCTGGGGGTAGTAGTTCAGCATCGCGTACGCCTTGCCCAGCTCAAACACGGCTCGGACATTGTTCGGGTCGGCGTTGGTCGCATCCTGGAACGCGAAGAGGGCATCCCGAAGCCGGCCTTCCGCCTGGGCCTTCACCCCGTCCTCGATCCGCTTGTTCGCCTTGGCGATCTTGTCGTCCGTGGCCGGCTCGACTGCGGGCTGGGCAGCAGGCTGAGCGGCGGGCTGCGCCGCAGGTTGGGCTGCAGGCTGAGTGGCAGGCTGCGCAGCGGGCTGCGCCGCAGGTTGCGCGGCGGGTTGGGCGGCAGGCTGCGCAGAAGCGCCCAGCTCCTTCTGGAGCGGGGCCATCGCGGTCTGCGCCTTGGTCACGAACTTCTGGTTGTTCTGGTCCATCGCCACCGCGAGGCACTTTTCGTAGGCGGCCAGGGCGCCAGCCTTGTCCCCGGCGTTCCTCAGCGCTTCGCCGAGACCGAAGAACCCCGCGGCGTCCTTGGGCTCCAGGGCCACGTAGGCCTTGTAGGAGGTCGCTGCCTCCGAGTACCGGGCCAGCTTGCGCAGCGTGAAGCCCATGTTGTTGTGGGCCAGCGCAAACTTGGGATCGGAGGTGACCGCCTTCTTGAAGAAGCCTACCGCCTCTTCGAGCTTGTTCTCGCCGACCAGCAGGATGCCGAGCTCGTTCAGCGCCGCGGCGTACCCCGGACTCAGCTTCACCGCGGTCTGGAAGGCCTCCCTCGCCGCAGCGACATCGCCGTTGGCCGCCAACCGATCACCGCGCTCCTTCTCGGCGATGGCCTGCGGGGTCGGCGCGCCGGCGAGGAGGACGGATGCGAGCAACAGGGCAATCGAGGACACGGACGCACTCCTTCGGGTTTTCTCTTCGGTTCAGCCACGACCAGTTTCCTACCGTCTGGGCCGCGGGAGTCAACCCTCAAGAACGGCTCAGGGTTTCTCGAACGGGTCACGAGGGAAGAAGGTCTGCCTCCGGTCCGGCCCGACGCTCACCCCTGAGACGGGAATCCCACACAGCTCTTCAACCCGCTTCAGGAAGCCCTGGGCCGCCGCGGGCAGCGCCCCCGGCCCGTCCACGACCCCGAAGTCGGACCAGCCGGGGAGGTCCTCGTAGACCGGCATGGCGGCCTCCAGGTCCTCGAGGTCGCCTGGGAGTTCGTGGACGGTCCGTTCCCCCAACCGGTAGGCCGTGGCGATGCGCACCGAGGGCAGGCCGGCAAGCACGTCGAGTTTGGTGACCGCGAGCGAGGTCAGGCCGTTGACCCGGACGGCATGGCGGAGCACCAGGGCATCGAGCCAGCCGCACCGCCGCGGCCGGCCGGTCGTGGCGCCAAACTCCGCGCCCCGCTGCCGGAGCTGCTCGCCCAGGTCGCCGATCAGCTCGGTGGGAAAGGGCCCCGCCCCCACCCGCGTCGAGTAGGCCTTGGTCACGCCCAGCACCGAGTGGATCGCGGTGGGCCCAAGCCCCGAGCCGACGGCGGCGTTCCCCGCCACCGTGTTCGAGCTGGTCACGTAGGGATAGGTCCCGTGGTCCACGTCGAGCTGCGTCCCCTGCGCTCCCTCGAAGAGGATGCGAGCGCCCTGGTGCAGCATCCCGGTCAGGAAGACCGACGCATCCTGGACGTAGGGAGCGAGCCGGGTCCCCAGTCCCGCGTAGTCCTCGACGATGGCCGTGGAGAGCAGCTCCGGCGGCTTCACGTTGAGGGTCCGGGCGAGGTCCCGCAGCTCCTCCAGCGCCGTCGGCAGCCGCTCGAGGACCCTCCGGGCGAGCGCCCCGGGGCGCAAGAGGTCCCTCACCCGCACTCCCCGGCGTGCGGCCTTGTCCTCGTAGGCGGGACCGATGCCCCGGCCAGTCGTCCCCAGCGCCCGCCCTCCGCTCGCCCGCTCCCGGAACGAGTCG
>CAZAIE010000933.1:2428-3509 GCA_964485035.1 uncultured Myxococcaceae bacterium
GGCATGATCACGTGCGCGTCGGGGCTCACCACCAGGCGCACGTCCGGCGCCACCAGGCCCTGTGCGGTGAGCGCGTCCAACTCCTCGAGCAGCAACTTGGGGTCGACGACCATGCCGTTGCCGAGGACGCAGGCCTTGCCCGGGTGCAGCACGCCCGAGGGGAGCAGGTGGAGGACCGCCTTGCGCCCGTCCGCCACCACGGTGTGGCCCGCGTTGGCCCCGCCCTGGTAGCGGACCACCACGTCGGCCCGCACCGCGAGGACGTCGACGAGCTTGCCCTTCCCTTCGTCGCCCCACTGGGCGCCGACCACCACCAGGTTCGCCATGGATGCCCCTCCCGACGCGCGGGTGATCCTACAGCCGGCGCTTCGCCCACGCACCCCGGGCAGCTATCCTGCCGCGCATGCGACCCGCCCTCTTCCCCTTGGCCCTCCTGCTCTGCCTGCCCTCGATGGCCCGGGGCCAGACCCCGGCTCGGGGCGACGAGCTGCGGGTCAACTGGGCGGTCGACGGAGTGGTCGTCGGCGTCTCCGGCCTGGCGTGGATCGCGAGCGAGCTCTTCAAGGGGGAGTTCGCCCCCGAGGCCTGCCGCTGGTGCGCCAAGAACTCCCTGGACACCGGCGTCTCCAACGGGCTTGCCTGGGGGAACCTGAAGGCCGGAAGCACCACGGGTGACGTGACCGCGTTCGGCGTCATCCCCGTGCTCACGCTGGGCGGGGGCCTGCTCGCCGCCGGGCTCGAGGGCCGCCTCTCCGAGACGCCCGCGAACGCCCTGCTGGTGCTCGAGGCAGTGACGCTGAGCTCTCTGCTCAACCAGGCGGTCAAGTTCGCGGCCGGGCGGGAGCGTCCCTTCGTCGCCGACCTGCCCGAGGAGGAGAAGCGGCGAACGGCGAAGCCGGACGACAACAACCTGTCCTTCTATTCCGGCCACTCCAACCTGGCCTTCGCCATGGTGGTCTCCGCCGGCACGGTGGCCCAGCTGCGGGGGTACAAGGCGGCGCCGTACATCTGGGCGGTGGGCCTGCCCCTCGCCACCTTCGTCGCCTACAGCCGCATCGCGGCGAAGAAGCACTACCTGTCC
>CAZAIE010000934.1:0-3503 GCA_964485035.1 uncultured Myxococcaceae bacterium
GTGCCGATGCTGCTCGTCCGTCGCCAGACCACGGACACGACGTTCGTCGCCTGCCTGGAGCCCATGGGAGACGCGCCGGTGGTGGCGGCTTTCGTGGCGCTGCCGACCAGCGCGGTGGCAGCGGACGAGGCCCTGGCCGTGGCGGCCACCGGCCCGCGCTTCTCGGACGAGCTGCTCGCGCTCGCTGCGGGCGCAGGGGGCACGAGCCGGACGTTCGGGGCCAACTCCTGCGACGGCACGCTCTGCCTCGTGCGGCGCGCGCCCGGAGGCGCCCTGGTCCGCGTGGCGCTGGCCGAGGGCGCGGCGCTGTCCTCCCAGGAAGGCGCCGTGCTGAGCGCGAAGCGTGAGCTCGCCGGCCTGCAGGTCGACTGGAGCGGGAGCGTCCTTTCGCTCACGTCCAGCGGTCCCACGGGTGAGCTTCGGGTCTGGGCGCCGGCGGCGCAGTCGGTGACCGTGGGGGGCAAGGCCGTGACGTTCGTCCGCGACGGGGACTACGTGGTGCTCGAGGGCGTGGTGGCTGGGCCCGACGCGGGCACCGCAGCAGGCCCCGACGCAGCCAGTGCCGACGCCGCGCCGCAGCCCGACGCCGCCGCCAGTGCTGGAAGCGACGCCGGGGAAAGCGCCCCTGACGCTGCGCGCGAACCCGATGCCGGAGGAACACCAGAAGGGCCCGTGGCCAGCAGCGGCTGCGGGTGCCAGGCAGGGGCGGGCCTCAGTCCAGTGGCGTCGTTCCTGCTCCTGGGCTGGCGTCGCAGGCGCAGGTAGTCCACCCAGTCCACAGTCCACCCAGTCGACCCAGTCCACGTCCACCAGGCTCACACCGGTTCGGTTGTGGCGCCCAGCCGCTGCATCACCTCACGGAACCAGCGCTCGGTCTCTGCCGTCCGCCCGGGGAGCGTGCGGGTGCCCCATACCAGGCACAGAGTCCGGTGCGTGGCCGCGTCGGTCTTGGTGCGCTGGGCGTCCTTCACCGCGTTGGCGCACGGGCCGGAGGCATCGAAGAGGCACAGCAGCCCCTCGAGGTCTATCTCCTGTCCGCTGGCGTTGAAGACGTAGCGGGCGCCCTCGGAGGCGATGCCCACGCGGAGCGGTGGCTGGAGGCGGTCGAGGTCCACCACCGAGATGGGCAGGCCGCTGTGCAGCGAGACCGCGTTGCAGGCGTCCACGGCGGCGTTGATGCACCCCAAGGGCTCCGCGGCCGCGGTCCGCGCCAGGTACTCCGAGGCAGGCTTGCTGCGGCCGGTGGGCTTGAAGCCGCCATGTCGGAGCAGCTCGCGGACGGCAGCGCGGACAGTGTCGTCGGCGCGCAGCGGCGCCTGGGCGTCGGCGTGCAGCAGCGCCCGGAGCCAGTCCGGCGTGATCGCATCGCCGAGCGGACTGGGGAATGCGGTGGTGAACGCGCCGAGGTCCAGCAGCGGGTGGGGATCGCACGGGAGCATGGCGGCGCATGATAGTGCCCCTGGCTTTGGGGGACGTGCTCTACTCCGCGCGCCATGACCCTGGACATCCGAGAGCACGAGCCGCTGGCCCCGCTCACCACCCTGGAGCTGGGCGGCGCGGCCCGCTACTTCGCCGAGGCCGGTTCCAACGATCAGATCCTCGAAGCGCTGGAGTGGGCGAGGTCGCGTGCACTGCCCCTCTCGATCCTCGGGGGCGGCTCGAACCTGCTGGTCCCGGACGAGGGCGTCCCGGGACTGGTGCTCGCGGTCCGCACTCGGGGGATCGCGCGCGAGGGCGCCGTGGGCGGGGTCGAGCGGGTGACCGCGCAGGCGGGCGAGGTGTGGGACGACTTCGTGGCCGCGACGGTGTCCGACGGCCTGCAGGGCCTGGAGACGCTCGCGGGCATCCCCGGACGCGTCGGGGCGACTCCGGTCCAGAACGTGGGCGCGTACGGCCAGGAGGTCGCCGACACGCTGCTCGAGGTGGAGGTCCTGGAGGTCGCCAGCGGCGCGCGGCGGACGCTCCCGGCGTCCGAGTGCGGCTTCGGGTATCGGACCAGCGCGCTCAAGCGGGCTGGCGGGCGCATCGTGCTCTCCGTGACCTTCGGGCTGCGGCCGGGCGGGGTCCCGCGGCTCACCTACGCGGAGCTGCAACGGGCGTTCGAGGGACGGCCAGCGCCGGAGGCCGCGGCGGTGCGCGAGGCGGTGCTGCGGCTGCGGCGGGCCAAGTCGATGCTGGTAGACCCAGCGGACCCGAACCGCCGCAGCGCCGGGAGCTTCTTCACCAACCCGGTCGTGCCCAAGGACGTTGCCGAGAAGGTCGTCCAACGGGCGCTCGAGGCGGGGCTCGTGAAGAGCGCTGGCGAGGTGCCACAGTGGCCCGCGCCGGACGGTCGCGTGAAGCTCGCCGCGGGCTGGCTCATCGAGCGCGCCGGGATCGCCAAGGGCATGCGCGTGGGCAACGTTGGCGTCTCCAGCGCCCATGCACTCGCGCTGGTGCACCACGGCGGCGGCTCGACCCGAGAGCTGCTCTCGCTGGCAGATCGGGTGGTGGCCTCCGTGGGGGAGCGGTTCGGGGTGCGGCTGGAGCGGGAGCCGGTGCTGTTGGGGTGGGACGAACGTGGCACCTAGGGACAGTCGGGACATGGTGCCAGGTTCGTTTGGCCGCAACTGCCCGTAATCGCTACATTCTCCCCAAACGGGGCGTGGACATGGGTAGGCCCACTGTCCCCCTCGTGTCACATCCAGTTCGAGCCTCGTCCACCTCCCAGACTCCCGTCTTCGAGGTCTCCCCATGGCTCGTGTTCTCTTTCTCTCTCTGGCCGTCCTCCTCTCCGCCTGCGGCGCCGCGTCACCGACCCCCGAGGTTCCCGGGCCTGACGTCGGCCCGGACGCGGGCACAGCGGCAGTCGACGCGTCCAGTCCCGACGCCAGCGCAGCGACCCCGGACGCGGGGCCGGTAGACAAGGCAGCCCACTGCGCCTCGACGTTCGGCACCATGCTCACCAACGGCTTCGGCCGCCTCGACGGGACAGTCCTGGCGATCGTCAGGCCGACGGACCAGCAGTGCGCGCTGCCCAACGGCACGCACCTGGTGCTGCAGGTCCAGGTGAAGGGCGAGGCATACCGGATGGTCGCGCGGGTCGTCTCCGACGGGCGCAACGGCACCGACACGAAGATGCGCTACGCCGAGGTTCCCCACGCGCTCCTCGGCCCGGCTTGGGAGGAGGGCTGGCACCTCGGCGTCGCGCTCGACTACCCGGGCGACCTGGGGGCGCACACGTCCTCGTTCACGCCCTACGAGATGGACGCGCTTCTCGATCGGGTGTCCTCGCGGCTCGAGCTGGGCGCGAAGGTCAGCGTCTTCTCCATCAGCAACGACCGCCCCTCCAGCACGCACCTCATCCACCGCAACCAGAACACCGCGGTCGCGGACGACGGCGCCATCGTCGTGGATCCCACGTCGGCGAGCCCGACCTACCTGCTCTTCCACTGGGACGGGCTCAGCTTCTGACTCGTGTTTCGCGGTCAGCAGCGTGTGAAGTGTAGACAGCCAGTGCGAGA
>CAZAIE010000935.1:0-3498 GCA_964485035.1 uncultured Myxococcaceae bacterium
AAGGCCATCAAGAACTTCGGCAGCAACAACTCCTCCAAGGAGTAGTTCGCTCTGCTGAGCAGCCTTCGAAGCGGCGTCCAGCGATGGACGCCGCTTCGCTTTTGGGTCGTCCTCCCGCGCGGACGGGATCCCGCGTGCTCGACGGTCTCGGCTCGAAAGGCTCCCCGTCCTCCCGCGCGGACGTGCTCCCGCTCACCCAATCCGTCACCTGACCGATGCCAGGAGCACTCCCGCTCCGCCCGACGACTGATTGCGGGGCTGGACGGGCGGCGCAATACTTCGACCATCACATTCGTCGCGCGGGGCGACGAAGGAACCCAACGAAGTCCAAAACCAAGGAGCAAGCCATGATGAACCGCCTGAACGCCCACATCCGCAACGAGGCCGGCCAGGGCATGACCGAGTACATCATCATCGTCGCCCTCATCGCGATCGCCGCGATCGCCGTCATCACGTTCTTTGGCCAGAACTTGCGCGCCCTCTTCGCCGCGTCCGCGAACGCCCTCGGTGGCGAGGAAGCCAACGCCAACGTCAGCGCCGCCGGTGGTGGCCGCTCGGGCGTCCAGGTTCAGCGCAAGGCCATCAAGAACTTCGGCAGCAACAACTCCTCCAAGGAGTAGTTCGCTCTGCTGAGCAGTCTTCGAAGCGGCGTCCAGCGATGGACGCCGCTTCGCTTTTTGGGTCCGCCGGGGCCGGCCTATACTCCGCGCTTTCCCGGAGCCCTCCATGAGCCTCGCTTCAATCCTCCTTCTCGCCTTGCCGCTCGCCGCGCCCGCTGCGGGCTACACCGGGCTCGGCGCCGAGAGCGTCCCCGCCGAGACCGTCGCCCGCTACGCCCCGCGTCCGTTCGACCCCGAGCTGACCCGGAAGGTCCAGGCGATGATGGACGTGCGCGCTCCCGGCCTCGGCCTGGTCGCCCCCGGCGGGAGCCGGCTCTTCTTCACCTGGACCGTCACCGGCACCCGCCAGATCTGGCGGCTGGACGGCCCCGAGCGCTTCCCGGTGCAGCTCACCGGCGGCGAGGACGCAACCGCCGTGGTGGACGTCACGCTCGACGGCAAGCGCCTGGTCGTCTCCCGCGACCGCAAGGGCGAGGAGAACCCCGGGCTCTACCTGCAGGACGCCGAGGGCGGCGCGCTCCAACTCCTCCAACACCTCCCCAAGGTGCAGACCCAGGCCCAGGCGCTCTCCCCCGACGGGACCTGGCTGTACTTCCGCGCCAACGACGTGAAGCCGGACTCGTACGTGCTCTACCGGTGGAACCTCGCGACGCAGGAGCGGCAGACGGTCTTCGCCGAGCCTGGCCTGTGGAACCTGGACGACCTCTTGCCCGACGGGCGCCTGCTGCTCCGCAAGGACACCGGCAGCCTCTCGGCCGAGTACTTCGAGCTGGCCCCGGGCGCCCAGAAGCCCCGGCCCCTCTTCGGCCAGGGCGAGAAGACCGAGTACTCGGCCCGCTACTCCGGCGCCGACGGTGAGCTGGTGGTGCAGACCAACAAGCTGGGCGACTTCCGGCGCCTCTACCGCTGGAAGGCCGGCAAGTTCAATGCCGTCACCCCGGAGTTGAAGTGGGACATCGCGGACTTCTCCATCGACGCGGCGCGCACGCGCGTCCTCTACACGGTGAACGAGGGCGGCTACACCCGGCTCGGCGGCCTGGACGCAAAGACCTGGAAGCCCGTCGGGCTGCCGCCGCTCCCCAAGGCCGCCGACCACGTCTACCTCGGCACCACCAGCCGCGACGGGCGCTTCACCACCTTCGGCGTGGAGACCGCCACCGCGCCGCGGGCCAGCGTGGTCTACGACTGGCAGCAGAAGACCCTCACCCGCTGGGTCGTCCCCAGCGCCCCCGAGGTGGACACCTCCCGCTTCGCGGCGCCCACCCTCGAGTCCTACCCCGCGCGCGACGGCACCAAGATCCCCATGTTCGTCAGGCGCCCCGAGCGCTGCGCCCGGGAGCTCTGCCCGGTGGTGGTGGAGTTCCACGGCGGCCCGGAGGGCCAGTCCGTCGCCGGGTTCAACCCCATGGCGCAGCTCTACGTGGATGCGGGCTTCGTCCACGTGCTGCCCAACGTCCGCGGCAGCGACGGCTACGGCAAGGCCTGGCTGGCGGCGGACGACGGCCCCCGCCGGCTCAAGGTGGTCACCGACATCGAGGACTGCGCCCGCTTCGTCCGCACGGCGTGGGCGAAGGACGGCAAGGCCCCGCGCGTGGGCGTCCTCGGCGGCAGCTACGGCGGCTACTCCGCGCTGATGGGGATGACCCGCTTCGCGGGCGCCTACGACGCCGGGGTCTCGGTGGTGGGCATCTCCAACCTGCTCACCTTCCTGCAGAACACCGCGCCGTACCGGCGCATCCTGCGCATCTCCGAGTACGGCGACCCCGAGCACGACCGCCAGGCGCTCCTCGACCTCTCACCGGTGACCTACGTGGACCAGGTGAAGGCGCCGCTGCTGCTCCTCCAGGGCGTGACCGACCCGCGCGTGCCGGTGGGCGAGACCCTGCAGATCCACGACGCGCTCGCGGCCCGAAAGGTCCCGGTCGAGCTGGTGCTCTTCGCCGACGAGGGCCACGGCGCCCAGAAGCGCGAGAACCGGGTGCAGATGTTCGGGCAGGCTCTGCTCTTCCTGAAGAAGCACCTGCAGTAGCGCTCAGCGGCTCAGCCGAACCGGGTTGCCCGACTTCAGGGTCCGTGGGCTGCAGCCCATGGGCCCCACCGCCTGGCCCTTCACCACGTGCTGCTCGAAGAAGGCCCACAGCTTGGGGAGCGCCCGGCGCAGCTCCGCCACCCGGGTCTCCATCTGCACCCAGGTATCGTCGTCGGCGGTGCGCCCGAAGACCAGCACGCCGATCCCGCGGATCTCCAATTCCATCACCGGGTCGGAGGAGTCCGGGTAGGGGTTCGCGCCGCCGTTGCGCGGACGGGCGTAGTCGCAGAAGGCGTCGTAGACGCTGCCCCGCTTCACCAGCACGATGTGCGCGCCGCGGAACAGGTCCGACTCGGTGACCCCGTACTCCTTCAGCCGCGCGAGCGCCTTCGACTGCCCCTGTGGCAGCTTCACCAGGTCGGCGGCGAGCGTACCCTTGATGGTGCGGGAGTCGTTGGCCACCTCCTGCGGCGTCGCCGGGGGCTTGGGGGCCAGCACCAGCCGCACCAGCGCCTGCCAGATGGCCGCGAGGTTCTGCGGCGGGGGGATCACCGCCACCAGGTGGTTCATCTCCTCGGTGATCTCCTTGGTCACCGGGCCGTGGTCGAGCAGGCGCCGCGTGAGGCCGGCGATGGACTTGGCGTACTCGGTGTCCGCCCCGCCCCCGCTCAGCGAGACCTTCGGAGCCGGCGTCGCGCCGACCGCCTGGAAGCCGTCGGACGAGAGCTTGCGCCGCAGCGCGGCGGCCTGCGGGTCGGGCTTGCCAGGACCGGGACCAGGGCCGAATCCGAGGTCGGGCATCGGGGGCTTGGGGGGCTGGGCCATGGGCGTCCTCGGAGCGGCGTGGAG
>CAZAIE010000936.1:0-3498 GCA_964485035.1 uncultured Myxococcaceae bacterium
TCCGCGACCCGGGCGCAGAAGCCCTGCGCGCAGGCTCGAGTCCCGTCGCAGAGCGCAAGGCAGGTCGCCCCGCTCGTGGCCGGGGACCGGGTCGAGGCGTAGGCCGAGCTGCAGAAGAGCCCGGCGGCGCAGTCGTCGCGTCCCGAGACGTGGGGGACGTCGTCGCTCCACTTGCACCCGTTGCCCTCGGCCACCGAGCCCTGGCTGGGGACGCACTGGAGCGAGACCTCGCTCTCGGTGGAGAGGGTCACGGTGCACTTGGGCCGGGAGGCGTCGGTGCAGTCCTGCTTGCCGACGTGGCAGGGCTGGTCGTCGACGCAGGCCTCGCCGGAGAGGCAGACCAGGCCCGTACCGCACGAGCCCGCGAGCCCGCAGGCCGCGGCGGGGACGCAGGTCCCTTGGGAGCAGACGTAGCCGGTGGGGCAGGTCCCGTCCCGGGCGCAGGGGAACTCCCCCAGGTCGGAGAGCGACTTCCCGCAGCTCGTGGCCAGCGTGGCGACGAGCGCCAGCGCACACCATCCCCTCATCGCGACCTCCGATTCCGGAGCCGACGATAGATCAGCGGGCTCGTGGCGTGCTCAGGGCGCGGACTTGAACTTGCGGGAGTAGAGGAACCGCTCCAGCTCCGCCGCGGCGCCCGAGGGCGCGCCGTCCATGGCCAGGGCCACGCGCAGCACCGCCGTGCGCGGGTCGCTCGGCAGGTCGGTCTCCAGTGCCTTCAGAGCGCCCGCCTTGTCTCCGGCCTGGAACTTCGACAGCGCCCGGTAGAAGCGGATCTCGGTGTCCGTGGCGTCCTTGGCGGCGCCCTCCTCGAACTTCTGCTCGGCCTGGTTCGCCTTGCCCTCCAAGAGGAGCGCCAGGCCCTCCAGGAATGCGGCGCGCGCCGCCTGCTTGCCCGCGGTGGCGCCGCAGTCGAGCGCGAGCTGGTAGAGCGCCGCCCCGGAGCGCAGGTCCTGCGCGGGGACCTGCTGGTGCGAGAGCGCCTTCTGGTGCCACTTCTCCGCCGCCAGCTCGGCCGCGCGGGCGAGCTTGCCGGCCATGTCCCCAAGATCCGGCGCGGCGTAGCCCGAGGCCACCAGCGTCTGCAGGAACTCGCCGGCGGAGGCCGGGCCGGAGTAGAGCCCCTTGTCCAGCGCGTCGAAGAAGGTCGCCTTCTGGCTCACGAAGGACTGCGAGAGCTTGGGGGTGACCCCCGCGGCGGCGAGCTGCCGGTCGCACAGCTCCAGCTCGCCCTGCGCCTTCTCCCGGTCCGGGGTCTCCGGCGCGTTCTTCACGTAGACCCGGTAGGTCAGGCAGGCGCGCTCCAGGTCCTGCAGCGCGAAGTAGGACCGCGCCAGCGAGAGGTAGGTGGGCAGCTGCGCGGGGTTCACCCGCGAGGCCTTGAGGAAGCTCGCCTTCGCCTCCTCGTACTTCTTCTCGTTGAAGAGCCGGGCGCCGTCGGCCACCAGCAGGTCGGCGTTGCCCACCGCGGGCCCGACCAGCGGCTCGGCGGCCGCGGGGACGGAGGCGGTCGTGACCAGCAGTGCGAGCGCGAGGCTAGAACGCATAGCCGATGCCCCCGTGGAAGCCGCGCACGTGCGCGGGGTGCGAGAAGAGGGCCCAGCTGTAGCGGTAGCCGCCCTCGAGGAAGAGCCCCTCGACCAGGTAGGCGCGCAGCCGGACCTCGAGGTTGAGCAGCGCGTCCACCACCCAGAGGTCGTCCTCGTTGGGGGCGTTGCCCGCGGGCAGGAACAGCCCGCGCGCGGTCACGCCGGCCTGGCCGTAGAGCATGAAGCGCCAGAAGGCGATGCGCAGGTGCGGCTGGAGCGCCCGCAGCTCGAAGTAGTGCGGGGTGCTGGTGCGCGTGACCTCGGGCAGCGTCCCGTTCTCCAGGGTGTAGGTCCAGTCCGAGCCGGTGAGGTAGGCCGCGCCCACCACCATCAGGCCGAAGTACCGACCGTCCTGGCTGTACTCCAGCGAGAGCCCGTGCAGGTTCGAGCGGGTGAGGAGCTGGCGGCCGAGCAGGTACTCCTTGTCGTCGATGCTCTTGGTGGGGTTCTTCTGGGCGTAGAGCGCGTCTCCGTGCCACTCGGCGAACTCGTAGTTGAGGGCGAAGGAGGAGCTGCGCTTGTAGATCGGCTCCTGCGCCCGGGAGAGCGCCGCCTTGAAGCTGGTCCAGCCCGTCGCCGAGAGCTCCCGCTCCAGCGTCAGCGTGTCGCCCGGCTTGATCTCCACGTCCTCGGTGCGCGGCTCGTAGCCCTCGAGGGCGAACTCGACCTTGTGTCGCCCCGGCTGGATCGGCTTGTCGATCTTGTCGACCCCGAGCCTCGCGCCGTCGACGGTGATGCTGGTGCCCTCGGGCTTGGCCATCACCACGATGCGCGCCGGGACCTTCTCCAGGCCCTCCTTGAACGAGACCCGCCCGCGGACCGGGACCTCCACCTTCTTCTCGAACGGCATGTGCGAGGCGGTCTCGACCTTGATCACCCGCTCGCCGGGGAGCACCTGGCCGGAGTAGGGCGTCACGCCCACCTTCTCGCCGTCCACGAACACCGTGGCGCCCGGGGGCGTGCTCTCCACCTCCAGGGTCGAGGCCAGCGGGACGACCTTGACCAGCGCCCCCATCAGGGCCCGCTCGAGGTTCGCGCCCGCGTTCTCGGCGAAGAGGGACTCGCTGGTGGCCGGGACGTAGCTCGTCACCTTGTACCGGTAGGCCGCGTCCTCCTGGCCTCCCTTGAGCATCACCACCCGGTCGAAGCCCAGGCCGCCTACGAACGCGTCCACCGGGTCGGCGCACGAGACGTCCCCGGTGAAGCAGCGCAGGTCCGGCTTGCGCCCCGCCATGTGCTCGCTCAGCGCCTTGGACCCAACCACCTGGTCTGGCGCGCCGGGCATGAGCCGCCGCAGCGCCTCCTCAGTGCGGGTCACCAGCATCTCCTGCCCCGGGTACAGCGGCTGCACCACCCAGAGCGTCTTGCCGGCTGGGGGAGCCGCCTGCGGGGCGAGGCTCAGCAGTAGGCCGATCGTCGCCGCTTGAAGCATCGGTTGCCTCTCGTGGGAGGTGTGGGCGTTTGAATTACATATCGGTCGTCAAAGCGCAACGGCAGGACGGGGGCCGGTCTTCCGACCCACGGGGCCGGTTGGGGAATGGACAGTCCATGGCTGGCCGAACCGGAAGCCAAGCCCTGCGCTGGTTTTTCTGGGAACCACCGCGTGCCGGACGCGCTGGAGTAGGCACGCCGCACGTCAGGCTTCAGGACCTGAAGCCGAGTCGGTCTGGAGCAGGCGGCGGAGCGTCGAGGCCAGCACCCGGCGATCCACCGGCTTCTGCAGGAGCGCGCCGATGCCCAGCTTCTGGGCGTCCTCGGTGGTGAAGGCGGCCTTGTCGGAGATGGGCTCGAGCTCGACGGCGGACTGGCCGGCAGCGAGCGTGGCCAGCACGCGCGCCGGGGAGTCGGGGGCGCAGCAGCTCACGGAGTCCTGCGAGGGCGTGATCTGCACCGCACCGTTGACCAGGGC
>CAZAIE010000937.1:0-3493 GCA_964485035.1 uncultured Myxococcaceae bacterium
AGGTGCACCTGCACCGCGGCCGCCACCCCGCCCGGGAGCGCGAACCCACGCCCCTCCGCGGTCGCCGGCGCGTCGATGGGCTCGTCCGCGCAGTTCCCCAGCTCGATCTCCTTCGCGACGAAGAGCGCACCGACCTCCTCGGCCGAGAGCACGTGGTCCACCAGCGGGTCGCCCTGCGCCTCGGCGCGCTTCGCGAGGCACGGGCCGATGAACACCCGCCCCATCCCCGGGTACTCGCGGGCCGCAAGCTCCGCGGCGTAGTGCATCGGGGTCGCGGTGGTCGAGAGCCGCGCCGCCATCGCCGGCAGGTGCTTCGCCACGGTCCGCGTCCACGCCGGGCAGCAGCTGGTCGCGAGGAACGGCTCCTTCTGCTCCACGACCCGCTCCTGGAACTCGGCCGCCTCGTGCCGCGCCGTCAGGTCCGCGCCGCGCGCCACCTCGACGACCGCGGCGAACCCGGCCTGACGCAGCCCTGCGTGCAGCTGTCCTCGGGTCGCACGGAACTGGGCCGCGATGGCCGGCGCATACATCGCCACCAACTGCTCGCCAGCGAGCAGCCGGCGCGCCACGTCCACGACCTGCGAACGATCGACCACCGCGCCGAACGGACACTCGCGCATGCACGCCCCGCAGTGCACGCAGCGCTCGGAGTCGATGCGCTCCTTGCCATCCTCGCCCTTGGTGATCGCCTGGACGGGGCACGCCTCCTCGCACGGCACCGGCACCTTGATGATGGCGTGGTAGGGGCAGACTTGGAGGCAGAGCCCGCAGTTCACGCAGCGCTCCGGGCCGATGACCGCGTGGCCGCCGGCCATGCGCACGGCGCCCTTGGGGCAGTTGAGCTTGCAGGGCCTGGCCAGGCATCCCTGGCAGGCGTTGGTCACCAGGTAGCGCGAGCGGACGCACGCGTGACAGGCGTCGTCGAGAACGGTGAGCACCGGCCCCTCCTGCCCCCGACGCTCGAGCGCTGTGCGGGCCAGCTCCGCCAGCGGCCGGGTCGGGTCCGCTGCCTCCTGGGCGGGAAAGCCCAGCGCCGCCGCCAGCCGCGTCCGCAGGATCGCCCGGTCGTGGTGCACGCAGCATCGCACCGGGTGGTATCCGCCTGCGGTGACCTCGAAGGGGACGTCGTCCACCGCCTCTACCAGGCGCCCCTCGAGCTGCAGCCGCAGCACCCGGACCAGCAGGTCGCGCTTCACCAGCGTCGCGTTGTTGTTGGTGTGCATCACTGCTCGCCGCCCTCCCGCCCCAGCCTCTGCTGCACCCGCTCCACCACGTCGTCCACGCTTGCCGCCGCCACGTCCTCGCCGTCGATGCGCACGAACGGCGGTCGCCGTCCGCTCCGGCTGCGGCACAGGTCGAGACAGGGCGAGCCCACCACCTCCACACGACCGCGCACTGCCTCGGGCAGGCCTTCGCCCAGCAGCTGCAGCCCGGTCCCGCCGAGCAGGTGACAGGCGGTCCCGCCGCACACGACCACCCGGATCCTCTTCTTCTCTTCCATGGCACTCCTCGTCTCAGATGAACTCGACCCGCACCTGCTTCAGGTAGACCTCCTCCAGCACGCGCGTCAGGCGCCGCACCACGTTGCGCCGGATGTCCAGCTCGACCGGGAGCGACGGGTCCTGGTGCGCCTCGTTCACGCGCGTGCCCACCACGAGGTCGATGGAGTCGTGCTCGAGCAGCAGCTCGGCGAGGCGGGTGGCCCCGTTGCGCCGCGCCGACACGGCTCGCGCCTCCAGCATCGCCGTCGCCTTGCCCAGGGTGATCATCCCCTCGGTGACGAGGTCGACGCCCTGCATCTCGCTGGTGGCGGGGACCTCGGGGTCCAGGCCCGAGAGGTCCATGTGCACCTCGAGGCCCAGCTCGCGCGCGACGATGTTGGACGTGGTGCCCCCGCACACTGCCCTCGTCCCCGGGAACGCCTTCAGCCTCCGCGCGTACTCCCGATCGCGGCTCTCGTGGAACGGCGGGCCGGTCAGCACCATCAGGCGGCGGGGAGGGCGGAAGTAGACGACCGCGCAGGTGGTGTCGTCTCCCGCCCGGCCCCCGTCGAGCTCGGCGGCCTCGGCGACCACGCGCTGCGAGAGCTGACGGGCCGACAGCTCGGGCGAGGCCCGCAGCACCTCTTCCACGAAGAGCGCCGTCCCCTCCCCGCCCCAGCCGAAGGGGTGCTGCACGCTGCCCAGGCCGGCCTGGGTCACCCCGTCCGAGACCAGCACCACGCGGTCCCCCGGCCGCGCCTGGAAGCGGCAGCAGTCCAGCTCCCGGTCCTGCCAGCGCGGGCGATGCACGCGCTCGTTCTCGAGCGGGACCACGTGGCCGTCGCGGACGAGGAGGACCGGCGGGCTGCCGTGGCTGACTCCCACCACCTCGCCGTCGAGACCGGTGTCAAGGATGCAGAAGGCGGCGTAGCTGATGTGCCGATCCCGATCGATGGGCAGCACGTCCATCACGAACTCCGCGGACCGCCGCATGTCGACGTTCGCGGCGACGTACTCCATGGCCATCGACGAGGTCAGCGAGGCGAGGGTCGCCGCCTCCACCCCGCTACCCAGGCCGTCCGCGAGCACCGACACCACGCGCGCCCCGTGCTGCAGGCGCCGGCACAGCAGCACGTCGCCGGAGATGTGCTGGCCGGCCTTCGCGCTCTGGCAGGAGTCCGCCTCGATCACCAGGTCCGCGCTCATCGCCGGCCCTCGTCGTGCGGCTCCCTGCGCCCGAACCCCTCGATGATCGAGTTCAGGATCAGCTCCGAGTCGGCGGCGTTGCGTCCGAGACGGAAGGCGATGTCCTGCACGGTGGTGAGGGTGTTCTGGATCACCTGCTGCGCCTTCTGGACGATCTCCTCGCGGCGCGTCTCCACCTGCGTCACGTCCTGCAGCGTCGCGCCCACCAGTCGACGCGGCTCGATGGTGAAGAGGTTGACGCTGAGCAGGCGCCCGCCCGCGGCGACCTGGCGCTCCAGGTCCTCCCCGCCGTCCAGCACCCGGCGGAACAGGTCGTGGAAGGGGACCAGCCGCTCCAAGAGGACTCCCGACAGGCCGGGCACCGACTCGTGCAGCGCCTGGTCCTCGGGCTCGAGCAACCGCACGAAGCGCTCGTTGCAGTCGACCACCCGCAGCCCCGGGCCCACCACCACGATGCCGAACGGCGCCGCCTGGACCAGCGCGTTCGCCTTCTTCTGGGCCAGCCGGCGCATGTACGAGACGCACATCGCGTCCTCGGCCATGCCCGCGAGCAGCGCCCCCGCGAACTCGCGGCAGGAGTTGTAGCCGCACCCGGAGCAGTTCAGCTCGTCCTCGGGCCGCTCCTTGCCGATGCGCCACAGCGCCTGGCGCACCTCCTCGTCCTCGAACCGCTGCGCGCGGCACGGCTCGGCCTGGGTGGACATGTGCGTGTCCACCCGCGGCGCCCGCGAGGGGTCCGCCCGGCGCGGCGCATAGGCCTCCACCCGCAGCCTCCCGGCGATGGGGTTGGGGCGAGTGGTGCGCGG
>CAZAIE010000938.1:0-3492 GCA_964485035.1 uncultured Myxococcaceae bacterium
TGCTCAGGGTCGCAGGAGTCGCGCCTGCGGCCGACCGCAAGCCAGCCGCGCAGGCCGCGCCACGCAAGCCGGTGGCAGTCCTGGTCGTGGACGACGAGGCGCTGGTCCGCAGCGTCTTCTCCGCCTACCTCACGCGCCGCGGCGACGACGTGGTGTTGGCGGAGGACGCCGATCAGGCGCTGGAGCGGCTCCGGGAGCGCTCGTTCGACGTGCTGGTCACCGACCTGCGGATGCCAGGGCGCAGCGGGGTCGAGCTGGTCGGCCCGGCGCGCGAGCTGCGGCCGGGGCTGGTCTCCATCCTTCTCACCGGCACTGCGACCAAGAGCGACGTGGTCGAGGCCATCCGCGCCGGGTTCTTCGACTACCTCGAGAAGCCTGTCATCGATCTGGTGACGCTGGGGTTCGCGGTCGACCGCGCGGCAGCCCAGGCCCGCCTGGTCCGCGAGCGCGACGAGCTGCTCCGGGTGCAGCAGCGCCAGAACGAGCGGCTGGAGGCCGACCTGGACGTGCTCAACCGCGCCTACCTGCGGCTGGCCCGCCAGGACCAGGCGCTGCGCTCGGACCTGGAGCGCGCGCAGCACATGCAGCAGAGCCTGCTCCCGCGCGCGTTCCCCCCGGTGCGGGGCCTGGACCTCTTCGGCTTCTACCAGCCCTGCGAGCAGCTCGCGGGCGACTTCTTCGACTTCCTCCCGCTCGCGGGCGACCGGCTGGTGGCCTACATCGCCGACGTCGCGGGCCACGGGGTGCGCTCGGCGCTGGTGACGGTCATCGTCCGGCAGCTCTTCCACACCCAGCACGTCCACCCGGGCGACGAGGTCCTCGCCGACCCCTCGCGGGCGCTGGCGCTCCTGAACAAGGCGCTGGTCGCGCAGCCGTTCGGCGAGCCCATCCACGTCACCATGGGCTACGCGGTCTTCGACCTGAAGAGCGGCGAGGTGGCCTACGCCAGCGCGGGCCACCCTGGCCCCGTCCTGGTCCGCCGGGGTCAGGCTCCTTCGCTGCTCACTGCCCAAGGCCCCGGCCTGGGGCTCGAGGAGCAGCCGCAGTTCGGGGAGGCGCGCGTGCAGCTCGACCCCGGAGATTTCCTGCTGCTCTACACCGATGGCCTCTCCGAGACGCGCGACCAGCAGGGCCAGGAGCTGACGGTCGCCGGCGTGACCCGGTGGGCCCAGGACTCGAAGGCGGCGAACGCGGCGGCCATCTGCGCCGACGTCGAGGAGCGGCTCTCGGCTCATCGGCGCGGCGCCCCCGCGGACGACGACGTGACCTTCGTGGTGGCCCAGCGCACCGAGTTCGCGCAGGCGCCCGTGGCGCGCCGCGAGTCGGTGCGGCTGGGGAGCGTGCGCCAGGGCGAGGTGCGTGGCTCGCAGGGCACGCCCACGCTGGTGGGCTGGAGCGGGCGGGACCGGCTGGTGCGCCTGCACGGTCGCGCCTGCTGGGATCGCGCCGCGGCGCTGCTCTCGTACCTGCGCGGCGCGGCGGAGGTGGGCGACGGCCAGGTCTACGTCGACGTCTCCGGCTGCACCTCGGTGGACAGCACCATGCTCGGGCTGTTCCTGCAGATGCGCGACCACTTCGTGCTGGTGCGTCCGTCCGACCGGGTGCTGCAGCAAGTGGCGGAGCTGGGCCTCACCCGGTTCCTGCGCATCAGCGACGTCGAGCCGCCGGAGCCGAGCGAGCTGCGGCCCCTGGGCGGCGAGCTGCAGGACGAGACCGAGCAGGTGGTGCTCTCCGCGCACGAGGCGCTGCTGCTCACGTCCAAGGAGAACCGGGACCGCTTCGCCTCCACCGTGGACCTGATGCGGGCCGACCTGGAGTCGCGCAAGGGCCGGTGACCCGCTTCGCGTAGGATGCCCGGGTGCTCGCCGCGACCCTGGCCCTGCTCGTCCTCGCCGTCCCGCTCCCGCCCCAGGCGCCGGGCGTGCCCTGGCCGAGCCGTGAGTGGCCGCGCGCGCCCGAGCCCGGGTGGGAGGCGCGCCTCGACCGCGCCTTCGCCGAGCCCGATCCCGCCCGGCTGCGGTACACGCATGCGGTGCTGGTCGTCCGCGGCGGGGTCGTCGTCGCGGAGCGCTACCGGCCGGGCGTCGACGCGCGGATGTCGCTGCCCGGCTGGTCGATGGGCAAGACCGCGACGGCGGTGCTCGCAGGGATGCTGGTGGGGCAGGGGCGGCTGCGGCGAGAGGCGCCCCTCGGCGTTCCGGGATGGGAGGCGCCGGACCCCCGCGCGGCGATCGGGCTTGGGCACCTCCTGCAGATGTCGAGCGGGCTCGCCTGGCGGGAGAACTACCTGAACCCGCTCTGGTCGGACGTGCTGCCGATGATGTTCGGGGCCGGCCGGCACGACATGGCGGCCTTCGCCGCGTCGCGACCGCTCTCCGACCCGCCGGGGACGCGGTGGGCCTACTCCGGTGGGTCTACGCTCGTGGTCTCAGGGGCCATCGTCCGGGCGGCCGGGGGACCTGAACTACTACCGCTCGAAAGCTTCTCGGGGCGGGAGGATTTGTAGTGCACCGCAGCAACCGGCCGGCGGGTCGTGAGGCCTGCTCTCGACCCTCAACTGTCGACTGTCGACCGCGGCTCCGCCGCTGGATGGTCGGCACGAGCACTTCGGTTGCGGCGGAGCCGCGCTGCGCAGGCGCAGGCGTTGTTCCGGGAGTCGCTCTTCGCCCCGCTGGGGATGCGCACCGCCCTCCTCGAGACCGACGGCGCGGGCACGCCGATGGGCGCGTCCTACTTCTTCGCCAGCGCCGAGGACTTCGCCCGGCTGGGACTGCTGCTGCTGCGCGACGGGGTCTGGGAGGGGCGCAGGCTGCTCCCCGCGGGCTGGGTGGACTTCATGAGGACCCCGGCCCCGGCAGCGGAGCGCGGGCAGTACGGCGCGGGTGTCTGGCTGAACGCGCCTCCGAGCGATCCTCGTCGGCCCTCGCGCGAGATGCCCTCGCTGCCGGAAGACCTGTTCTACGCGTCGGGCAAGGACGGGCAGTACCTCGTGGTCATCCCCTCGCGCGACCTGGTGATCGTCCGGCTGGGGACCACCCCGATGGACTCGCGGTGGAGCCTCGAGGAGTTCCTCCGGGATCTGCTCGGTGGTTGATCCGCCCTGTCGCTTCGGCTACTCCCGCGCGCATGAGAACGCTCCTCTTCTTGCTGCTCGTGGCCTCGCTGTCCGCCTGTCCGTCGGTGCCCTGCCAGGGCGAGCCCTGCGTGTGCGGCGGCACGAGCTCCTGTGTCCTCGACTGCGCCGGCGAGCGCGCCTGCGCGCCCCGCTGCTCGGGCTCCTCGAGCTGCGAGGCGCTCTGCCCCGCCGAGGGCTGTGACTTCGATTGCCGCTCGGGCTCGGACTGCAAGGTCGCCTGCGGCGAGGGGTGCCGGGCGGTCTGCCAGTCGGCGAGCAGCTGCCGCGCCGAGACCGGCCGGGGCGCGACCTACGCGTGCTCGGACGTCAGCACCTGCACCGCGCTGATCGGGCCGTCGAGCACCGCCACCTGCGAG
>CAZAIE010000939.1:0-3487 GCA_964485035.1 uncultured Myxococcaceae bacterium
GCTTGGGGACCTCCCCGGCGCCCAGCAGCATCAGCGGGATGCGCGCGTCGCGCGCGAGGTAGGCCGCGAGCCGCAGCGTCGCCGCGCCCCGGTCGAGCGCGAGCGCCCCCAGCGCCCCCGCCGCGAACGGCCGCCACAGCGGGACCGCCTCGTCGGCGCCGGGGATGGAGCAGAGCTCGATGCGCAGCCCGTCGGGGAAGTCGAGGCGCGCCCAGGTGCCCAGCAGCTCGGGCGTGGGCGGCCGCAGGACCCGGAAGCCGGGCAGGTCGTTGAGGTGGGCCAGGAACGACCGCACCGCGCGCTGGGACTCGCTCACCAGCACCGCCTTGCCCACTACCTCCTTGGCCGCTGTGCGCCCACGCAGGATGCGGGCCCGCACCGCGTGCTGCTCGGCGGGGCTGAGGATGGGGCCGCCCGCGGGCGCGTCGGCGGCCGGCGCGACGCGGACGATGCCCTTGTCCAGGAGCGCCACCACCGAGGCCAGCACCTCGTAGTCGGGCGCGGCGGCCAGGTCCAGCAGCTCCTTGATGGAGTGCGTCTCGGTGAGCACCCGCACCACCTCGGCGACCACCGGGTGCTGCTCCCCGAGGATGGCGGCGTCGGAGGCGAGCTTGATGCGCGCCGCGGGGTCCGGGAGCCGGGCCCACATCGCCGCCGCCTCGTCGGCCTGGCGCATGCCCTCGAGCAGCGCCTCCTCCATGCCGCGGCGGATGCGGGTGGCGCCCGACCAGGTGGCGGGGACGAAGGCGAAGCTCCCCTCCTTCCAGGTGATGAGCCGGAAGAGCGCCTTGTCGCCCTCGGTGGCGCCGGCGCGGGCGTTCACCGGCTTGCCCTCCGAGAGGAAGATCTCGCCGCGGTCGTCGCCGGCCTCCAGCGCCAGCGTGCCCGAGCGGCGGTTCTGCCCGAGGATCTGGAGCAGGTCGGCGATGCCCATCTGCTTCAGGCTGCCCTCGATCTCCCGGTTCTCGCTCTTCAGCTCCCGCGCCGCGTCCAGGCGCCGGAAGATCTGCGTGATGCGGCCCAGCACGTCGTCGAGGTTGAAGGGCTTCTTCAGGTACCCGTCGCGCATGCTGCGCGCGCGCTCTGCGTCCTTGGACGCCCCGGTCACCACGATGGGGATGTCCTCGGTGCGCGGGTTGGTCCGCAGGATCTGCATGAACGTGCGCGGCCCCACGAGCTTGCACTTCTCGTCGAAGAGCACGAGGTCGGGGTGGCGCAGCACCGCCACCTCCAGCGCCCGCGAGCCGTCCGCCACCGTGGAGACCTGGAAGCCGCGCTCGCGCAGCGCGCGGGTGAGCTCCTGCACCAGCTTCTCGTCGGGGTCGGCCAGGAGGATCTTGCGGGCGCGCGCCATGCCTTGCTCCCACTACAGCGGCTGCAGGTCGTACCGCTCCTGCAGCTTGGTGACGAGCTCGTCCACCACCATCGCGTCGGTGGTGTGGAAGCCCCACGGCGCGCCGCGGGCGGGCTTGCGCTGGATGAGCGCGTAGGACGCGTTCTCGGTGTAGAGCAGCAGGAACTCGTGCTGCAGGATGCGCTCGTCGCCGTCGAGGAACACCGGCGTGGCCCAGGGGTTCGACTCGACGTCCGCGCGCCGGCCCAGCAGGTAGACGCGGATGGCGCACTCCGCCGGGAGGTCCTCGAAGGCCCCCACCGCGGGCAGGTCCGAGCGGATCTCGCCGCAGCCCAGGTACAACAGCCCGCGCGCCCGCGGATCGCGCGCGACCTCCAGCGCCATCTCCAGCTGGAGCTGCTGGAAGAGCCCCGGGGGCAGGTAGCCGCGCCGCGAGGGGCCGGCCTTCTCCTCGGCGGGCAGCTTGGGCGAGTCGCGGTCGCCCAGGAGCAGCTCCACCGACTGCCAGAAGTCGAGGCGGGCGAGGTCGAGCTTGCGCGAGAGGCTCGCGCGGGACTCCTCGGTCCTACGGCGGCAGACGTGGAGCAGCTCGTCGAAGTCGCCGCCGTCGCGGGGGAAGGTCGCCGCGCCCAAGGAGCAGGTGACCACCCCGTCGGCCCCCGCGCCCTCCAGGAGCTTGTCGGCGGTGATGGCCGCGCGGGCGCGCCGGGCGAAGAGCAGCGCGCCCAGATAGTCGGTCTCGGGGAGGAGCACGTAGAACTCGCTCTCCGCCGCCTTGGCCACCACGTCGCTGTCGCGCACCACGTTGCCCAAGGAGCCGATGACCGCCCGGGCCAGCTCCGCCGCCTTGTCCGCGCCCTGCTCCTCCTGGAGGCGCTCGAACCCGTCCAGGCTGAGGGTGAGCAGCGAGAAGACGCGACCGTAGCGGCGGGCCTTGTAGGCCTCCTTGGCCGCGTAGTCGACGAAGTAGGCCAGGTTGTACGCCGCGGTCTCGCGGTCCTTCAGCCCCAGCCGCTCGAGCGCGGCGAAGCGCCGGGCGTTGCGCAGCGCCATCGCCGCGAAGTCGCCCACCGCGCGCGCGACCGAGAGGTCCGACTCGTGGAACTCGCCGGTGAGCTTGTCCACGCAGAGCAAGAGGCCCACCACCTCGCCCGCCGCGCGGAGCGGCAGGTAGAAGGCCTTCCCCAGCGGCCGGCCCGGGACCTCGAAGGCGTTGGGCCCGGCCAGGCGGTCGGAGAAGAGCCCCGGGCGCACGGGGATGCGCGGGGTGAGGCTCGCGCGCTCCACCAGCCCGCGGTAGGCGCGCAGCGAGAGCTCGCCCGAGTCGTCCAGGAGCCACAGCGCCCCGCCCTGCGCGTCGCAGACCGAGCAGAGGTCGCCCAGACAGCTCTCCTGCAGCCGCTCCAGGTCCAGGGTGGAGAGCATCCCCAGGCAGCGCGAGTAGAGGGCCTGGTTCTTCACGAACTCCAGGTTCTCGCTCAACAGCTGGGCGCGCTCGCGCCGCAGCGCCGCCCGCTCCAGCGCGCGGGAGACCCGCCCGAAGAGCTCGGCCTCGTCCACCGGCTTGAGCAGGTAGTCAGAGGCGCCCGCACGCAGCGCCGCGACCGCCGCGCCCACGTCGGTCTTCTGGGTGACGAGGATGACCTCCTGGTCGCCCACCAGCCGGCGCACCTCGGTGGTCAGCCCCAGGCCGTCGAGCTCGGGCATGAGCACGTCGGCCAGCACCAGGTCGAAGCTTGCGGACTCGAAGCGCCGCAGCGCCTCGCGGCCGTCGCCGGCGCAGATCACCTCGTAGCCATGGGCGGCGAGCTGCGCGGCCACGCCCTCCCGGAAGCTGCGGTCGTCGTCGGCGAGGAGGATTCGCGCGGGCATCAGGACCTGTTCGCGAGCGTTCGGTCGGGGACCGTAGCCGAGCGGGTCCCGAGCGTCAATTTGACCCCCGCCCCCGCCGCCGCCGAGACTTGGCCCGCACGCGCTGCCATGGGGAGGTGGGTGGATGGCGTTCTGGTCGAAGAAGCCCGAGGCGCAGGCCGCGGCGGCGGACCCGTCGCCGGTCTCCGATCCCACGCTGGCCACGGTGATGGACCTCGCCGCGGGGATGCTGCGCGACTACGGCCGCACCGCCATCGCCGT
>CAZAIE010000940.1:0-3482 GCA_964485035.1 uncultured Myxococcaceae bacterium
AGAGCCACGTTGCGCGGCGCTTCCCGCCCGATGGGGCTGAGGTAGGCTGCCGCGCCTCACGGGGAGCCCCTCCATGTTCAAGCGCATCCTCATCGCCAACCGCGGCGAGATCGCCTGCCGCGTGATCCGCACCTGCCGCGCGATGGGCATCGAGACCGTCGCCGTCTACTCCGAGGCCGACGCCGGCTCCCTGCATGTGCGCCAGGCCGACCAGGCGGTCTGCGTGGGCGGCCCGGCGAGCGCGGACAGCTACCTCGACCAGCGCGCGATCCTCGAGGCGGCAGAGCACACCGAGGCGCAGGCCATCCACCCCGGCTACGGCTTCCTCTCCGAGAACGCGCTCTTCTCGGATCTCTGCCGGCAGCACAAGTTCACCTTCATCGGCCCCTCGGCGCGGGTCATCCGGCTCTTGGGCGACAAGGCCACGGCGCGACGGACGATGGCCGCCGCGGGCATCCCCGTGGTCCCTGGCTCGGAGGGGCTGCTCCCCGACGTGGAGGCGGCGCTGGCCTTCGCGCGCCGGGCCGGCTTCCCGGTGCTGCTCAAGGCCACCGCCGGCGGAGGCGGCAAGGGGATGCGCGTCGGCCGCAACGAGGACGAGCTTCGCGCCCGCTTCCCCGAGGCAGCGCTGGAGGCGCAGAAGTCCTTCGGCAACCCCGGGCTGTACCTGGAGCGCTACGTCGAGCGCGGGCGGCACGTCGAGTTCCAGTTCGTGGGCGACGCCTGGGGTCAGGCGGTGCACCTGGGCGAGCGCGAGTGCTCGGTGCAGCGCAACCACCAGAAGCTGATCGAGGAGTCGCCCTCTCCGGCGCTGGACGCGCCCACGCGCGAGCGGCTGGGCGAGCAGGTGCGCCGGGCGGTCGCGGCCCTGGGCTACGTCGGCGCGGGGACCATGGAGTTCCTGCTCGACGACGCCACCGGCGAGCTCTTCTTCATGGAGGTGAACACCCGTCTCCAGGTCGAGCACCCGGTGACCGAGCTGCGCACCGGACTGGACCTCGTGAAGGAGCAGATCCGCGTGGCGGCGAACCACCCGCTCTC
Organism: uncultured Myxococcaceae bacterium; assembly: GCA_964485035.1. Lineage (GTDB taxonomy): Bacteria > Myxococcota > Myxococcia > Myxococcales > UBA5297 > CAZAIE01. Next base: position 1,042 of record CAZAIE010000940.1, read on the forward strand.
GTGGACGCAGGAGTCGGTGCGCTTCTCGGGCCACGCCATCGAGTGCCGGGTGAACGCCGAGGACCCGGCCGACGGCTTCCGCCCCAGCCCGGGCGTGGTCACGCGCTTCGAGCCGCCGACGCAGGTCCCGGGGGTGACGGTGCGCGTGGACACGTTCCTGGAGTCCGGCGCGACCATCCCGCCCTACTACGACTCGATGGTCTGCAAGCTCATCGTGCACGGCGAGACCCGCGAGGCGGCGCGGCGGGGAATGCTGCAGGCGCTCGAGGCCTTCCGCGTGGACGGCGTGAAGACCACCCTGCCGCTGCACCGCCGCGTGCTCGCCGACGAGCGCTTCGCCTCCGGGCGCTACACCACCCGCCTCCTCGCGGAAATGGGGTCCTGACATGGCCAAGGTGAAGCTCTCTCCCATCGGCAGCCCGCGGGAGCAGGTGGTCGGCCCCGAGGACGAGGCCAGGAACCGCGAGCGCATGGAGGCCCTCGACCGCACGCTCCACGAGCGCCGCGCCGAGGTCGCCGCCGGCTGGGGGAAGAAGTACGCGGAGCGAGTCACCGCGAAGGGGAAGCTGACCACCTGGCAGCGGCTGGAGGCGCTCAAGGACCCGGGGACGACCGTGCGCCCGTTCGGCACCTTCGTGAACTGGGGCGTGACCTTCGGCGAGGACGGGCGGAGCTCACCCGCCGCGGGCGTGGTCACGGCCTTCGTGCGCGTCTGCGACCGCTGGGTGGTGGCCATCGCCAACGACAACACCGTGGCCTCCGGGTCGTGGTGGCCGCTGACGCCCGAGAAGATCGAGCGGGCCCAGGAGGTGGCGCTCCGCCTGCGGCTGCCGGTCCTGTACCTCGTGGACTGCTCGGGCCTGTTCCTGCCCGAGCAGGCGCGGACGTTCCCGGGCAAGACCGGCGCCGGGCGCATCTTCCGGATGAACGCGCTGCTCTCCGACGCGCAGGTGCCGCAGCTCGCGGGCGTCTTCGGCGACTGCATCGCCGGCGGCGGCTACATGCCCATCATCTCGGACAAGGTGTTCATGACCGAGCAGGCGTACATGGTCATCGCCGGGGCGGCGCTCATCAAGGGCGCGAAGACGCAGCACATCACCTCGCTCTCCATCGGCGGGCCCGACGTCCACGTGCACGTCTCCAACTGCGCGGACGAGCGCATGCCCGACGACGAGACGCTGCTCGCCGCTCTCCGTCGGGAGGTGGCCTCGCTGCCGACCTCGGCGGTGCCCTACTACCGCTTCGGGGCCGACCCCGCGCCGGCGCGCTTCCCCGCCTCGGACCTGGACGCGCTGGTCCCGCGCGACCACCGGATGGCCTACGACGTGCGCCAGGTGATCGCCCGGCTGACCGACGACTCGCTCTTTGGAGAGGTCCTGACCCACACCGGCCAGGAGATGGTCACCGGCGTGGCGCGGCTGGGCGGGCTGTACGTGGGGCTCATCGCCAACGACCAGGCGCTGCGCCCGCACCCCACGCTCCCCGGACAGGTGCGCCCCGGCGGCATCCTCTACCGGGAGGGCATCGCGAAGATCTCGGCGTTCTCGCGGCTGTGCAACGACGACGGGCTGCCCATCGTCTGGCTGCAGGACATCTCCGGCTTCGACATCGGGCTCGAGGCGGAGAAGGAGGGCCTGCTCGGCTACGGCTCGAACCTCATCTACACCAACTCCACCAACACCACGCCGATGTTCACGGTGCTGCTGCGCAAGGCCTCGGGCGCGGGCTACTACGCCATGGCGGGCATGCCCTACGACCCGGTGCTGCAGCTCTCGACGCCGCTCACGCGGCTGGCGGTGATGGAGGGCCGGACCCTGGCGATTGGCGCGTTCAACGCCAAGCTGGACGACGAGTTCCAGATCGTCACCCGCGACCCGGCGGAGCGCGCGGCCATCGAGGCCGGGATGCGGGCGGTGGAGGAGCGCATCGCGCAGGACATGGACCCGTACCGCTCGGCGCGGCAGATGGACACCGATGAGATCGTCCCGCTGCGCGAGCTGCGCGAGTACCTCGTCGCGCTCGCGGAGATGGCCTACCAGGGCACCGGGTACCGCCGGGTGAAGAACCCGCGCATCTGGTCGCTGCACGACCAGGCGGTGCTGTCGCACGGGGTGGCCGGGACCGAGGCTCCGGACCGCGCCCTGCCCCGGGCCGCGGCGCCCACGGACGCGCCGGAGCTGCCCGTCCCCGAGGGGCTGGTCGCCGTGCGCGCGCCCAGCTTCGGGGTGTTCTACCGGCGGCCCTCGCCCGACGCGCCGGCCTACGTCGAGCAGGGGGCCCGGGTGGAGCGCGGGGCGGTGCTGGGGCTGGTGGAGGTCATGAAGTGCTTCCACCAGGTGGTGCTCGACGGCGAGGTGCCCGCGGGCGGCGCGCTGGTCGAGCGGGTCCTGGCCCAGGACGCGCAGGAGGTGAAGCCGGGCCAGGCGCTGTTCTGGGTTCGC
>CAZAIE010000941.1:0-3480 GCA_964485035.1 uncultured Myxococcaceae bacterium
GGGCAGTTGGGCGTGTTGGTTTCTCCCGACCTGGCGCATTGGGAGGAGGCCGACCCCGAGCGCCCGGTGCTGGGCAGTGCCGACATGCCGGATGGCGCGACGGTGGAAAACCCGTGCGTGGTGGCGGTGGAGCCCGACCCCAGCCGGCTGGACGAGGCCCGGCGCACGGCGCAGGAGCGGGGGCTCTCCCACGTGGAGTGCAGGGGCGCGGCGATCGAGGACCTTCAGCCGGACGAGCCCTTCGACGCGGCGTTGTGTTCGCACGTGGTGCAGCACGTGGCCACCACCCGGGTCCCGGCGATCCTCGGGAGGCTGCACGCGCTGTTGCGTCCGGGAGGCCGGCTGCTCCTCACCACCTGCCATTCCACTGCGGGGCAGCCGGTGTACGACGTGACCGTGCAACGCCCCGACGGGCCGGCGAACTACCCGGTGCCCCGCTCCGAGTTCGACCGCGTCGCCTCGCGCAGTCAGCCGGGCGTGCTGGGTGCGCACTTCTTCACCTGCCAGGAGATCGTCGACGGGGTCTCGGCGGCGGGCTTCCGGGTGCTCGAGCTGCGCACCTACCACGTGGACGACCTGCGCTTTTCCTGGCTCGGGATGGACGCGCTGGACGACCCGGACGGCTTCGTGAACGCCGACCCAGAGCGGCGCGAGTCGCTGGGGGTGGACCTGGGGCTGCTGGCGGTGCGGGAGTAGGCGGCAGACCTACTGGAGCGGGATGGGCGCGAGCATCTCCATCTCCCCGGGGGCGTCTCCCACGGTCTGCAGGTCGCCTGTGCCCAGCTCCCCCGCGTGGCAGGCGCCCCAGCACTTGACCTCCAGGCTGTCGAGGACCGCGCACCGGTGCCCCGCGCTCCATTCGAGGAAGCCGCCGCTGACGTGGAGCGCGTGCCGTCCCGTCCCCAGGAAGACCGCGGCCAGGCCGTCGCCCAGGGACGCAGGCGAGGTGCCCACGTTGGCGGTCCCGCCGGAGCCGAGCTGCCCGGCCTGGCCCTTGCCCCAGCACTTGAGCGAGTCGTCGTCGAGGAGCGCGCAGGTGCTCTGGTTGGAGGCGAAGAGGCGCTTCGCCGTGCGCCCCGAGCCCAGGTCCACCGCGGGCAACGCGTTGCCCATCGTTCCCGGCTGGCCGCCGCGGGGCGTGGTGTCGCCGAGGCCGAGCTCGCCCTGGCCGTTCGCGCCCCAGCACTTCACCTCGCCCGTCGAGAGCAGTGCGCAGCTGTGGTGCACGCTGCCGGATTCCACGTAGTTCCCGGTGGCCACCACGATGTCCACGACCTCGGCACTTGGGCCCAAGTCCACGGCCGGAAGCGCCTCGCCCATCTCTCCGGGGTCGTCGCCGCGGGTGTTCGTGTCCTCGTAGCCGAGCTGACCCGTCAGGTTCCAGCCCCAGCACTTGAGGGTGAGGTCCTCGAGGATTGCGCAGCGGTGGAAGGCGGCCATCGCCACCTTCAGCACCCGGACACCGGTGCCCAGGTCGAGGTAGGGCAGGGCGTCCCCCATGGTCGAGAGGGAGGCTCCGATCCGCGCGTCGGAGGCATTGCCGTTGGCGCCGTGGAAGCCCACGCCCCAGCACTTCGCCTGGTCGTCCGCGGTGATGACGCAGGTGTTGAAGGCGCCGCTCGAGAGGTCCTTGGCCTTGACCCCCGTCCCCAGCGCGATCGTCGGGAGGGCGTCGCCCATGTCGCTGGCCTGGTCGCCCAGGTCCTGCGAGTGGCCGTAGCCCAGGTAGCCCGGCTCGTTCCACGTCGAGCCGAAGCCCCAGCACTTCACGTCGCCGGAGACGAGCAGCGCGCAGGTGTTCTCCGCCCCGCCCGAGCTGGACAGCTTGGCCACCTTGACCCCCGTGCCCAGGTTCACCGTCGGCAGGTTCGCGCCCAGCTCGCCGGGGGCGTCGCCCCGGTTCTGGGTGTCTCCGAGGCCGAGCTGTCCGTGGTCGTTGCCGCCCCAGCACTTCACGGTCCCGTCGGCGAACTTCACGCAGTTGTGCTTCGAGCCCGAGACGACCTGGAGCTGCTGCTCCGGGTCGTCGTCCTTGATGAGGATGCGGCGCCGGACGAGCGCGCCCAGCCGGGCGTTGCCGGACGGGACCGAGGTCAAGGTGAGGTTCAGGTACTCGATTGGCTCCACCCGCAGGTCCTGGACGAGCTTCACGGGGATGGAGGCGGTGGTTGCACCCGCGGGGATCTCGAGGACGCCGCCCGCCAGTTCCAGCGCGAAGTCGGCTCCATCGGTGGTCCCCGAGAGCTCCACGGCGACCCGCGTCGCGAGCGGAGAGGGGGTCGACAGCGTCACCTTTACGCTGAGGGTGCCGTCGGCCTCGGTGGCGATGATCGCCCTGTCCGACCCGAAGGAGACCTCGGGGCACGCGGGGCAGTCCGGTCCGCCGCAGTCGATGGCGTCCTCCTGGCCGTTGGCGACGCCGTCGCTGCAGGTGGGGCCGCCGTCCGGCGAACCTGAATCCGGCGAGCCCGCGTCTGGCCCATCCGTTCCGGAGTCGGCGCCGGAGTCCTCGGAGGGTGCTGCGGCGTCGGCGAGTCCCGCGTCCTCGGCCTTGCTTCCGACGGCGAAGGGGACGGAGCAGCTGCAGCCGGTCAGGGTGACGACCAGGAGCACGAGGCTGGACTTGGCGCTCCCGGGCTTCCCGGTCGTTCTCATGACGGGGATTCTCCGACACTCGGGGGGCGACTGCCCAAGAAGTTGCCTCGCGGGACAGGTCGGGCGCCAGAAATCTGCGCGACCCAAACCCGCTGTCGGCATCTGAACGACCTGGGGACCCGAGCGCGGCGCCCCAAGGCCTGATAACCACTACAGGAACCGCCCAGCCCCGAGGCTCAGCGTGGACCGTGATCTCGACCTCTATTTCCAGCTCAAGCTCACCCGGGAGTTCGAGCACCGGGTGAGTCGTCTGCACGCCCAGAACAAGATCTCCGGAGGGGTCTACTCGGGCTATGGCCAGGAGGCTGTGGTCGTCGGCACGACCTGTCACCTGCGGCGTGAGGACTTCATCTTTCCGCTCCACCGCGACCTGGGGGCGCTCTTGGTGAAGGGCGTGCCGCCCGGCGAGGTCATGGCACAGCTCTACGGTAAGGCGACCGGGCTCGCGCGCGGCAAGGACAGCGGCTTGCACGGCGGGTCGCTGGCGCACGGAGTGTTCGGCTCGACCAGCATGCTCGCGTCGTCGCTGCCGGTCGCAGCGGGCTTCGCGCTCAAGTTCAAGCTGCGGCAGGAGCCGAACGTCTGCGTGGCCTATTTCGGCGAGGGCGCCGGGAGCCGCGGCGACTTCCACGAGGCCGCCAACTTCGCCGGCATCCACAAGCTCCCGGTGGTGTTCGTCTGCGAGAACAACCAGTACGCCTACTCGACGCCGCTCACCGCGACCATGGCCATCGACGACGTCGCCGACCGCGCCGCGGGGTACGGCTTCAAGGGCGTGGTGGTGGACGGCAACGACCTGCACGCGGTGATCGAGGTGACCGACAA
>CAZAIE010000942.1:0-3475 GCA_964485035.1 uncultured Myxococcaceae bacterium
CGCCGCTGGATGGTCGGCACGAGCACTTCGGTTGCGGCGGAGCCGCGCTGCGGTCTACGACCCGAACCCCGCCGTCCCCGGCACCTGGACCTCGACTCCCTACATGGCGACTGGCCGGAACGACCACACGGCGACGCTGCTCCCGGACGGCGAGGTGCTCGTCGCTGGCGGCGCGGACACCGGCGGCGCCCCGATGGCGAATGCCGAGGTCTACGTCCCCAGGACGGGCTCGTGGGCCCCGACGGACGCGATGTCGGTCGCGCGCAGTCGCCACACCGCTTCTCTGCTGCCGACGGGGAAGGTCCTCGTTGCGGGCGGGCTCAGCTCGTCTGGGGTCGCCTCGAGTGCCGAGCTCTACACGCCCTCCACGGGCACCTGGACCGCGACCGGCTCGATGTTCGGCAAGCGCTACTCGCATACCGCGACCCTGCTGAACGACGGGACGGTCCTCGTGGTCGGGGGATACAGCACCAAGCCGGAGGCGACCGCCGAGATCTACGCCAGCGGCACGGGGGCGTGGTCCTCGACCAGCTCGCTGAGCACGGGGCGGCAGGGCCATGCCGCGACCCTGCTCGCGGACGGGCGGGTCCTCGTCACCGGCGGCCAGAGCGCCACTGGCTTCCTCGCGAGCGCGGAGATCTACAACCCGGTTGCCCGCACCTGGTCCAACGCCCCTTCGATGACGACGACGCGGAGGGATCACTCGGCGACCCTGCTCGCCAACGGCAAGGTGCTGGTGGTCGGTGGCTACAACGGCAGCACCACCAACATGGTGGGCACCGTCGAGCTCTTCGACCCCGCCACCGGGACGTGGACCTCGGCGCCTTCCTGGACCCCGCGTCGCTCCCACACGGCGATTCGGCTGGCGAGTGGCAAGCTCCTGGTGACCGGGGGCTCGGGGGCGTACGGCTCGCTGCTCACCGACACGAGCCTCTACGACCCGGTGAGCAACACCTGGTCGGTCGGCGCGGCGCTGGCGGACGCGCGGAGCCGCCACGCCATGACCCTGCTCGAGAACGGCGAGGTCCTGGTCACTGGCGGCGGCGACCGTGACGCCTTCCCCAGCGCGGAGGTCTACCACCCCTGAACCCGGGGGATTCTCCGCCTGACGGACTCACCGGACGGCCCTGGCGCTCCCCCGAACTGCAGTGGTGAATCCCGCCGCGGACGAGCAAGATCCGCCCCATGCGCTCGTGCCTCTTGCTGGTCCTCCTGCTCGCCGGCTGTCGTGAGTTCGGCCTGCAGCACCTGACTCTCGGTCCTCCCTCCGGCCTCGATGTCCAACCCAAGCGGGTCGGCGCGGGCGGGACGCTGCACATCTCCTTCGTGCCGGGCCAGGGGCGGGACTTCGCGGTCACGGTGAACGACCGCGCGGCGACCTTCGAGTCGGAGGACTCCCAACGCCAGCGCTTCGCCTATCAGGTGGTGGGCGACGAAGGCGAGACGCTCAACGTCGCACTCTCCTTCCGCGACGCGAGCGGGCCCGGCACCCTCACCGTCCAGGCCAACCTCGACCTGCTCGCCCCCCTGCGCCCGGACGTGGAGAAGCTGCTGCTGGAGCAGCGCCCTCCCGGTTCCTCGGACCTGCTCGGCGGGAAGCCCGGCTTCGTGACCGGCTCCGACCTCGCCTCGGTGGAGGTCGCGTTCGATCCGCTGGGGCAGCTGGTGGTGGCCCGCGGCGTCCCGGCTGCGGACGGCAGCCTCGCCCTGCTCTCGCTGGGGGACAACCTCGCCTCCCGGCTCTTCGTCTTCGCCCTCGACACCGTCGGCAACCGCAGCCCCTACCTCGCCGTCTCCCTCGATGTGGAGGGCCCGCAGATCCTCGGACTGGAGCTGTCGCCCCGGCTGCCGCGCTCCCAAGGGCCGCTGTCGGTGGCGGTCTGGTTCGACAAGGAGCTGGCCGCCGCCCCGAGCGCCAGCTTCGTCGCAGGCGGCGCCGAGGTCCCGCTCGCGCTCACCCGCCAGCCCGACGCGACCTGGCGCGGCTCGCTGGACCTGCTGCTCCCTGAGGGCCCCGCCACGCTGCGCGTCGAGGCCACCGACAAGGCCGCGAACGTGAGGCGGTCCGAGCGGGTGATCGAGGTGGGGCCGCGCGTGGTGCTCGACCCGACCGCGTTCACCCTGCGCCGCGACAGCCCGGGGGCGAAGGCCTGGACCCTGGAAGGCGGGGTGGGGGCGGCGCCGGCTGGCCTGCTGGTGACTGCCTCGACGCCGGGAACCCCGCCCGAGGTCTGGGGCAGCCGCACCGCGGGGGCCAAGGGCGAGTTCGGCCGCCTCGCGATCTCGCGCGACCTGCTCGCAAGCGACGTGGTCGAGTTGGTCGCCACCGACGACGTGGGCGCCCGCCTGGCCGTGCTGGCGCTGGTGCCCGACGTGCGCGCGCCGCTGGTGGTGCGCAGCACCGTCTCCCCGGCGAGCATCGGACCGTCCCAACCGCTCGAGGTCACGCTCGAGGCCGACGAGGCGCTGGGACCGGAGACCAACGTGCGTGTCGGCGGGCGGTCCGGCACGCTGGTCTCCGGGCTCGGGACCCTCACTGCGACGATGCGCTTCGTCCCCACGGCCACGGACGTCTCCGGCGCACAGGAGGTGGTGCTGCTGGCCGTGGACGCGGCGAACAACGTGACCAACGTCCCCAAAGGGACGGTGGGCATCGACGTGAGCGGCCCGGTGGTGGTGGTGAAGAACGCAGCGACCGGCGCGGTCTGGACGCTCCCCGACGACCCGCCCAACGCCATGGACCCGCCCGCGAGCGTGAACCTGCTGGTCACCGACGGCGCAGGGCTCTCCTCCGCGACCTGGCAACTCCGCACCGTGCGCACCGGCCGCGCCTGGGACGGGACCAAGTGGGCGCCCGCGGCGTCCGTCTCACCCTCGCCGCTGGTCAACGGCGCCGCGACCGTCCCCGTCGGGAGCGAGGTCTCGAACACCGGCCCCATGGGACCGCTCTTCGCGGACCGGATGGTGCTGGAGGTCCTCGCCGAGGACCTCTTGGGCAACCGCACCGTCTATCGCACCAGCTTCCTGGAGTACTGGGCCGACCACGGGCGGCGGTTCCATGGCCTCTACCCGGGCGAATCGGGGCTCTCGGAATTCGGCTATCTCAAGGCGCTGGCGCTGGTCGGGGAGCGCGGGCTCTGCGCCGCCGGCTACACGATGGAGGACGCGGGGGGCTGGTTCGACGAGGACGGGGGCAAGCTGCAGTTCGTGTGGAGTCCGGACGGGGGCGAGACGCTCAGCCGCACTGTCACCGACGTCCCCATCACCTACGGCAACGGGTACCGCCCCGAACCGTACAGCATCGTCTTCGACGCCCGCGGAGAGCACGGGGTGGCGGTGGGCTCGGACGGTCTGCTGGTCCGGCTGGACGGCCACTGCGCGGCGGCGGAGCGGGTGAGCACGCCGGCGATCACCGGATGGATCAGCAACGCGGCCTGGGACGCCTCCCGCCTGTGGATTGCGAGCGATCAGGGCG
>CAZAIE010000943.1:0-3474 GCA_964485035.1 uncultured Myxococcaceae bacterium
CCAGTGGAGACCGCCCGGTTCTCGCCGCAGGGGCCTGCTTGTCGGAGCCCCCGGTGGCCAGCCAGGTCCCCTGCGGCGAGAACCGGGCGGTCTCCACTGGCGCGGTGTGGCCCGCGAGCGAGCGGGCGTGCCGCACCAGCCCGTGGTGGTGCGCGGCCCAGAGCGTGGACTGCAGCGAGGCCGTCGCCGCCGACGCCTCCTCGGTGTCGAACGTCGCCGGGTCGGGGTAGCGGCCGCGCGGGTTGTAGGGAGTCTCGCGCAGCGCCGCCGCGGCGAAGACCCGGGCCCCCAGCCAGTCCCGCTCCTGGGCGAGCTGCGCGGCCTTCTCCTGGTACGCCGCCGCCAGGTGGCGGTGCACCTGCAGCTCGGCGGCCTGGGCCTGCGCCTTGCCCGACTCCGCGGCGCGCCACGCCGAGAGCAACACGCCCGAGCCCACCACCAGCGTCAGGACCAGGCCCGCGGCCAGCGCCGAGAGCGCCCGGTTCTGGGCCACGAAGCGGCGCACCAGCTCGAGGGACGAGTACTGGTAGGCGCCCACCCGGCGCCCGGACATGAAGGCGTGGACGTCGTCGAGCAGCTCCTTCGCGGTCCGGTAGCGGCCGTGCACCTGCGGGAAGAGCGCCTTCTCCGCGACCGCCGCCAGCTCCGCGGGCGCCCGGGGCTCGAGCGTGCGCACGGGGACCAGGTGCTCCTTGCCCTCGCCGTAGCGCTGGACCCGGTTGAGCACCTCGTAGGCGTGGGCGCCGGTGAAGGGCGGCCGGCCGGTGAGCAGCTCGTACAGCACCGCCCCCAGCGAGTACACGTCCGAGGGCTCGTCGATGCGGTCCACGTCGCCGAAGGCCTGCTCCGGCGGCATGTACTCCGGGGTCCCCAGCGCCGCGCCGGCCACGGTCTTGCCCGCGGCCACGTCGCGCAGCGCCTCCATCTGGCGGGCGAAGCGGCGGTCCTCGCGCTCGGTCCCGCGGACCTTGGCCAGCCCCCAGTCGAGCAGGATGGTCTCGTGGAACTCGCCGATCATCACGTTCTGCGGCTTCAGGTCCCGGTGCAGCACCCCGCGGCTGTGGGCGAAGGCCACCGCCGCGCACATCTCCGCGAAGTGGGGCAGGTGCTCGAGCCGGCCGTCCACGTCCTTCGACTCGTGCAGCGCCTGCGCCAGCGTGCGGCCGCGGACCAGCTTCATCGTGTAGTAGAGCGTCCCGTCGGCGCGCCGCCCCACCTCGTAGACGGGGACGATGGCCGGATGCTCGAGCTGGGCGGTGAGGCGCGCCTCCCTCAGGAAGCGGGCCGAGCCCACCTGGCTGCCCGAGCCCGGCGTCCCCGTCCCCTCCCCTGGCTCGAGCAGCTCCTTGATCGCCACCTCGCGGCCGGCGTGCGCGTCGAAGGCCACCAGCACCCGGCCGATGCCGCCGCGCCCCATCTCCCCGCGCACGTCGTAGCGGCCGGCGGCCTCCGGGGTCACCTCGGCGAGCCTCTCGGCGTCCAGCCCCGGCGCCGGGGCGCTGCGCGCGAGCGTGGCCTCCACCTCCGAGCGCGGCAGGGTGTTCTCCACCTGCAGCACCTCGCGGAAGCTCTCGGTGAGGGCACGCGTTCCGCCCAGCGACTCCGCCGCCGCGTGCACGTCGCCGTCCTTGGCGGCCACGGCGCGCTCCCCGGTGCGCTCGAGCAGGGCGACGTCGTCCGCCCCGAGCCTGGCCGCCTCGATCAGCGCCTGCTTGAGCGGCGCCTCGCCCTGCTCCCAGCGCCGGCCGGCGTCCTTCAGCGCCTGGGGGTCCACCAGCCCCAGCCGCAGCGCCTGCAGGCAGAAGAGGATCTCGCGGTCCATCGTCGCCCTCTTCCTGCCGCGGCCGCGGCCCTCAGGTCTGTGCCGGTCCCGGGTAGAGCACGTGTTCGAGGGCTTCCTGCGCGCCCGGGGCCAGCGCCTCCGGGTGCAAGAGCCGGCTGAGCAGGCTGGTCAGCAGCCGGTCGTCCAGGCCGTCGCAGGTCGGCTCGGAGAGCCCCAGCGCCTCGAAGGCCTGGGCCAACGACCCCAGCTCGAGGTAGCCCAGCGCCACCCGGCACCGCTCGCAGGCGTCCACCCCGGGGAGGGAGGCCGAGACCGTCTCGCGGAACAGCGTCCAGGCGGCGAGGTGGTCGGGGTCGACGGGCGCGTCACCGCCTGCCAGCCCCGGCCAGAGCGGCGCGAGCCACTCCACCCGGTGCTCGGCGGGCACCGCGCCCAGGTACTGCAGGAGCCTTCGCGCGCAGACATGGCAGACCTTGCGCCCGTCGGCACGGCCGTCCGGCCGGAGGACCACCTGGCCCTCCCCCCGACCCGAGCAGATCCAGCAGGCGGCGGCCATCGCGGCGGGGCCTCAGTAGTGGAGCAGCGCGTGGACCTTGTCGCCCAGGCGCTTGCGGCCGGCGAGGAAGTCCAGCTCGACCACGAAGGTGTACTCCAGCACCTCGGCGCCCTGCTTGCCGACCAGCCGCCCCACGGCCTCGGCGGTGCCCCCGGTGGCCAGCAGGTCGTCGACCACCAGCACCTTCTGGCCGGCCGAGACCGCGTCCACGTGCATCTCCAGCGAGTCCTTGCCGTACTCCAGCGAGTACTCCTCGCGCACGCACTTCCAGGGCAGCTTGCCGGGCTTGCGCACGATGGTCAGCCCGCAGCCCAGCGCGTAGGCCAGCGGCGCGCCGAAGAGGAAGCCGCGGGACTCGATGGCGACGATGCGGTCCACGCCCCGGCCGCGGTAGCGGTCGGCGAGCGCGTCGATCACCTGGCGGAACGCCTGCGGGTGGGCGAGGACGGGGGTGATGTCCTTGAAGACGATGCCCTTCTTCGGGAAGTCGGGAACGTCGCGGATGAGGCTCTTCACGAGGTCGGTCATGGCCGTCTTTCCTACGACGGAAGGCGGCGGAAAGCGAGAGGCGAGTGGGCGACGGGGGCTCAAGGCCCCGTCTCCGACTGGGGCGGATTTGTGCTCGAGCCCAAGCCCGCTGAAGCGGGCTGGACGGTCCGTACTCGCGAGCCCGCTTCAGCGGGCTTGCTCCGAACTTGGTCCGTCCCGGATTGAGACGGGGCGCTTCAGCCCCCGGCCACCATCACCGCCCTCCCCTGCACCACCTTCCCCAGGCCTCGCGATAGGCCGCCTCCAGCGCCCGGGCGAGTCCCGGCCCGTCCAGGAGCGGAGAGGAGACCAGCTCCGTGCGCATCGAGCGGCGCGTCTGCGCAAGCCTCCCCGGATCGGACGCCAGTTCGCGGGCCAGCGCCACCAGCTCCTCAGGGCTCGAGGCGACCCACTCCGGGTGTCCGGCGGCGCTGAGCAGACTCACCCCCACGCGCGAGACGTGGGTGGGCCCGGCGAGGGTCAGCACCGGCACCCCCATCCACAGCGCCTCGCAGGTGGTGGTGGTCCCGGCGTAGGGGAAGGTGTCCAGCGCGGCGTCGACGCGGGAGTACAGGCCCAGGTGCCCCGAGACGTCGCGCTCGCGGCT
>CAZAIE010000944.1:0-3468 GCA_964485035.1 uncultured Myxococcaceae bacterium
GCCCGGTGTCGGCGTCCACGCGGCGGACGAGGCTCCGCACCAGGTCGAGGAAGTAGACGTTGCCCACCCCGTCGACCGCCACCTCGCCGGGGCGGCCCACCCTGGCGGCGGTGGCGGGGACGCCCTCGGCGGGGCTGGTGCCGCCGCCGGCGAAGGTGGAGATCTGCCCGGTGCGTCCGTCGACCCGGCGGATGCGGTCGTTGTAGAGGTCGGCGATGTAGAGGTTCTCCTCCCCGTCCAGCGCGAGCGACGTGGGCGTGCTGAGCTGGGCCGCAGCGGCGGGGCCCTGGTCACCCGAGAAGCCGGCGAAGCCCAGGCCGGCGGCGACCGTGGCCCTGTCCGGCTCGATCCGCCAGACGCGCTCGGCGAAGTCGTCGGTGACGTACACCGTGCCCGAGCGGGACACCGCCAGCTTCTCGGGGAGCTTGAGGCTGAGCTGGCGCGGCTGGCCCTGGTGCCGGCCCAGCCCGGTGAGCACGGTGGAGGTCCAGCGGGTCCGCTGGCACGCGTCGCAGCCGTCGTTGGGGTCGGCGTTGGAGTCGTCGCAGGCCTCGGAGCGCGGGTCGACGAGCCCGTCGCCGCAGAGCGAGGCGACACAGGCCCCGCGCCGGCACAGGTGGAGCTGGGAGTCGTTGGCGAGGGTGCAGGCGGCGCCCTCGAGCTCGGGGTTCCCCAGGTGCTGCGGCCCGGCGGGGTCGAGGCAGTAGTCCAGGGTGCAGGGGTCGAGGTCGTCGAGGGCGACGGCCGCGCCCGCGACGCAGTGGAAGTAGGCGCACTGCTCCTCCCCGTTGCACACCGAGCCGTCCTGGCACTCGGCCGCGGTGGTGCAGGCCTTGCCGGGGACGCAGCCGCTGCTGGGGTCGCAGTAGCGCGCCTGGAGCGTGCCATCGGGGAGGGTGGCGGGAGTACAGCGCGAGTGATCGACCCGGGTCGAGCAGGCCTTCGCGGCCTCGACGCAGGCGAGGTCCACGCACGGGTAAGGAGGAGAGGCGCACGGCGCCTGGCCGCGGACGCAGGCCCCGAAGTCCGAGCAGGTCTCGGCGCCGTTGCAGAAGACCTGGTCGTCACAGGCGGCGGAGTCGGAGCAGGCGCGTCCGAGCAGGACCGTGGCGGAGCCGGTGCCCTTCTTGGGGAACTCGGCCTGCACCCGGCCGCGGGCGAGCGGCTCGCCGGCGGCGCCGCGGGCCTCCACGTAGAGCGTGTGGCTGCCGGGGCCGGCCGCGACCACGGCGACGGTCAAGGGGAAGGGCTGCTCGCGGCGCTCGGCGGCTGCGTGTCCTTCTGCGGAGAACCCCACCGCGAGCGCGGTGGCGCCGGAAGCGACCCCATCCGGGTCCTCGACCGTGAGCACCACGTGCGGTGGGCGCAGGTCGCACGCCGAGAGGATGGCCACGAGGCCGGCGGAGCAGAGGAGCGGGCAGACGCGCATGGAACCCCCAGGGGACCGCCGAGTATAGGCCCCGCGTCCCGGCGGACCTCAGTGGTCGGGCCGGCCCGCGAGCGCCGCGCCCTGCGCCGGATCGCCCGTCTCGGCGAAGGCCTCGGCGAGCGTGCGCCAGCACCAGGCTTCACCGCGGGCCAGGAGCGCGTTCAGCGCCTGCTCTCGTGCCATGGGGACGCCCGTCCGAAGCGCCTGGGCGAACAGCCGGGGCGCGTGCTCCGGGGAGTGCTCCAGCGAGAGGATGGCGAGGTCTGCCGCGAACGGATTCCCGTGGTAGCCCATCACCTTCTCCACCGCCGCGAAGGCCAGCACGGCCTGGATCACGCGGTCGCGCTCGAGTCCGCGCGCGAGCAGGTATCGCGCAGCGCGGTGCAGCGTGTACGGATGATCCCGCGCGGGGTCCATGCGGAAGGCCAGCCGCGCGACCGCGGGACAGGGCGTGGCCTTCGCCTCCAGCAGCTCGATCGCCCGGCCCGCAGCCGGTCCAGGCGGACCCTCGAGGATGCGCTCGCAGAGGGCGACGAACGCCGCTTCGCCGAGCTGGGTGGCGAGCACCGGCAGGGCGTGCGGGGCTGCCTGGGAGTCGGCGAGACGTCCCTCGACCCAGGCGAGCCAGGTCGTCCGGTCGTCGGCGAGGAAGCTCCAGTCCGGATGCGAGAAGTCTGCACCGACTGCGTCGGTCGTCCGTGCCTCGAGGTCCTCGCGCAGCCGGAAGACGTGCCGGCTCCTGGGGTGCCAGAGCAGCTTCGCGGCTCGCAGCTCCGTCAGGGCCGCCACGAGCAGGCCGTCGTTGGGGAGCGCCTGGCGCACGCGCAGCTCGGGCACCCCCGGCTCGGCCAGGCGCAGCACGCGGTGGGCGAAGAAGTAGGGGTCGATGGAGAGGCCGTGGTCGCCGTGGAAGTCCACGTCCACCGTCTCGTGATCGCAGTAGACGCAGCAGCCGATGCCGTGGAACGCGTAGCGCCACCCGGGATGCCCGGGGACCTCGCCTTCCTCCTCGCGCAGGGTGGGAACGAGGTCGGCGACCCAGCGCTGGCGCGGGAGCTGGCGCAGCAGAGCGAGCAGGAGCCAGCCTGACCAGGGCTCGCCGCGCGGGACGGCCCGGGCGATCGCCTGGGCGAGGCTCAACGCTTCTTCAGCTCCGCGAGCAGGTCCTCGAAGCCGTCGGGCTTCAGGTAGACCTCGTCGACCCCGGGGATCGCTGCGCCGCGCAGGTCGGTGGAGCCGGAGAACATCGCGGTGAACCGCACCGTCGGGGTCTGCGCTCGCCAGCGCGAGACCAGCTCGACGCCCGAGACCTCGGGGAGGCCGGCGTCGACCACCAGGTGGGTGATCGGGCGCTGGAGCAGCTCCTCGGCGCGTGGGGCGTCGAGCGCGTCCAGGATCTCGTCGAAGTCGCGGCGTAGGAAGCGGCGGAACATGGGCGCGAGGTCCGGCTCGTCATCGACGATGAGCAGGATGCGCTTGGGCGCCGGGACGGCCTGGGGCGCGAGCACGGCGCGCACCGGCACGTGGAGCTTCACGGTCACGTCCCTGACCTCGACGTCGCCGCCGATGCGACCCAGGAGCCGACGCGCCAGCGTCAACGGGACGCCGGTGGGGTTCAGCGGGTTGCCGCCGCTCAGCTCGATCACCGCGGTTCCCAGGTCCACCTCCACGTTGCGCCGCAGGCCCTCACCCATGTCCCGGGCGAGCGCCTCGACCGCCGCGGAGAGGTAGTCGGAGGCGCCCTGGACCGCGCACTCGGGGAAGGTTCCCCAGGCAGCGGGCGGGAGCGCCTCGGAGAGGGCGAAGAGCGGCTGCTGCGACTGCACCGAGGTCACCAGCGCGTCCAGCCCCAGCAGCGCGTGGGTGAGCGCGGTCTGGCCGTCCACCACTGCGGCGCGGCCTTCCTTGGAGAGCAGCTCCTCGTCGAGCACGAACTGCAGGCCGCTCGCGAGCGGGGTGAGGGCGCTGCGCAGCGAGTGGACGCTGGTCCGCAGGCGGGAGACCACGCCGCAGACCGGAGACTTCTGTGAGACCTGCCG
>CAZAIE010000945.1:0-3467 GCA_964485035.1 uncultured Myxococcaceae bacterium
CCCTCCGAGCCCAGGGAAGGAGGAAGGCACTCTCCTCCCGGCTCGAACCCCGGCTCGCCTGGAGGTGCACCATCCCGGAGAGAAGCGGAACCACGTAGAGAGGCACACCGACGTACCAGGACACGCCGGGATACCCGAGCCCACCACCAAGGGTGCTCCCGAACATGCGATCGCGAACTGCAAAGGCGGCGATGGCCGCCAGGGAGACCAGGAGCACGCCCTCGGAGACCTGCCGAGCGTGGCCCCACCCCCGCCCCGAGAGGCGCAGCAACCAGAAGGCCAGGAGCAGGAAGCCACCCAGGCTCGTCAAGAACATGGACGGGTGCCGGCCGGCCACCAGGCGATCGAACACGAGGAGATACAGCCCGGGGTTCACGAGCCCATAGACGAGGTCCACCGCGAGATGCACCCGCGGGGCGTGGGGGCCGCCACGGAACAGGCGGATCGCCAACGCACCTGCGACGACGAGATGCACGGGGAACGCGAGCAACAGGAAGAGCGCATACCCGCCGTACAGCCCGGCGAAGAGCCGTCCGAGCGCCTCGCAGGTCGAGGGTCCCATCGCGCTACGGCTGCTTCACCAGGTCCACGCGCCGGTTCTTCGCCCTGCCCTCCTCGAAGTCGTTGGTGGCCAGCGGGCAGAGCGGTCCGACGCCGTAGCCCTTGAGCCGCGCCGCGGCGATGCCGTGCTTGGTGGCCAGCGCGGTCACCACCGCCTCGGCCCGCGCCTGGGCGAGCTTCATGTTGCCCTCTGCCCCGCCCACCGAGTCGGTGTGTCCCACGACCCACAGCTTGAGCGCGGGATCGGCCCCGAGCAGCTTCGCCACCTCGGTCAGCGCCGGCGTGGACTCCGGCTTGAGCTCCGACTTTCCGCTGTCGAAGTAGATGCCGTACACCGCGGTGTGGCCGGTGGCCTTCAGGTCGTTGGCGAAGGACGCCGCGTCGGCCACCACGTGCTGCTCCATCGCCTTCTTCTCCACGATGCCCAGCCAGATCTTGCCGTTGCCCTTCCGGACCTCGACCCAGACCTCCTTGCCATCGACGGTCACCGAGCCGTTCACGTAGCGCTCGGGATGGATGTTCGCGACCTTCCCGCCGATCTTCACGAGGGCGTTCTCGTAGTTGCGAACCACGGCGACACCCGACTGCTCCAGCTTGCGGTCCGTCACGTAGTAGGTGAGCCGCGTCACCCGTCCCTCGATGGGAAGCACCATTCCCTTCGGAGTGCTGAATCGCTCGAGGTCGAACTCCTTCGTCTCGCACTTCTCGATGAGGTAGCTCGGCATCCGGGTCGGGAAGAGCGGGTGGTCGGCACACCCGGGCTTGTCCACGGGAGCGGCGGCCAGCGACGAGGACGAGGCGAGCAGCAGGGCGGCAACCAGCGACGAGCGAGCGGACATGTTCCCCCTCCGGATGACTTCGAGTCTTGGCGGAGAAGGACGCTAGCGCCGCAAAGGCCCCAGTTGAAGCCTCTGCGCGTCCCCGAGCCTGGAATTGACCTGTCCGCCCCTCCTCGGCATCCTCGCCGCATGCACATCGAGTCCCTGCGCCTGACGAACTTCAAGGCCTTCAAGAGCGCCGAGATGAAGGACCTCCCGCGGCTCTCCGTGATCGTCGGGGCCAATGGCTCGGGGAAGTCCACGCTCTTCCAGGTCTTCGGCTTCCTCCGCGATGCGATGGCCACCAACGTCCAGACCGCACTCGTGAAGCTGGGCGGCAGCCGCGGCTTCCAGGAGGTCAGAAGCAGAGGTGCCGACGGGGAGATCGAGATCGAGCTGAAGTTCCGCGCCGCCGCCGACAGCCCCCTCTTCACCTACTGGCTGTCCATCGGTGAGTCGGCGGGACGGGCCGTCATCCGGCGCGAGGTGCTGAAGTACCGGCGGGGGAGCCAGTGGAAGGAGTGGCACTTCCTCGACTTCTCGGACGGCAAGGGCGAAGCGGTCACCAACGAGTGGGACAAGGTCCAGAGCGAGTCCGAGCTCCAGCGCGAGGACCAGTCGGTGAAGTCGCCCGACATCCTGGCCATCAAGGGGCTGGCCCAGCTCAAGCGCTTCCCCCCGGCCGTGGTCCTGGGAGACCTCATCGAGAACTGGCACGTGTCCGACTTCCACATCGCGAAGGCCCGGCCCGAGCAGGAGGCAGGGTTCGCCGACCACCTCTCGCGCGAGGGCGAGAACCTCGCGCTCGTCACCGAGTACCTCTACAGCAACCACCGGGAGGTCTTCGACCACATCTGCCGCAAGCTCGCCGAGCGCGTGCCCGGCATCGGGTCCGTCACTGCCAAGACCACGGACGAGGGACGGGTGCTGCTGAAGTTCCAGGACTCGTCCTTCACCAGCACCGACCCCTTCCTCGCGCGCCATGTCTCCGACGGCACGATCAAGATGCTCGCGTACCTGGTGCTCCTCTACGACCCACGCCCCTTCCCGTTGTTGTGCGTGGAGGAGCCGGAGAACCAGCTGTACCCGCGCCTGCTGGCCGAGCTGGCCGAGGAGTTCCGGGCCTACGCAGGCCGCGGCGGCCAGGTCTTCGTCTCGACACACTCCCCGGACTTCCTGAACGCAACCGAGCTCGACGAGGTCTTCTGGATCGTCAAGCAGGGGGGGTACTCGACCATCCAGCGCGCGAAGAACGACCCGCAGCTGGCTGCGTACATGCGGGACGGCGACAAGATGGGCTACCTCTGGAAGCAGGGTCTGTTCCCCGGAGCCGACCCGGCATGAAGCACCTGGTCTTCCTCCTCGAGGAGCGGTCTGCCGAGGAGCTGCTGCGCAGCCTCGCCCCAAGAGTCATTCCGCCGGAGGTCGAGACCCACTACCTCGTCTTCGAAGGGAAGCAGGACCTCGAGAAGCAGCTCGTGCGACGACTCCGGGGCTGGCTCCGGCCCGAGACCCGGTTCGTCGTACTTCGCGACCAGGACGCAGGCGACTGCCGGACGGTGAAGCGGCGGCTCGTGGACCTCTGCAGCGAGGGACGCCACCCCGAAGCCGTGGTGCGCATCGCCTGCCGCGAGCTGGAGAGCTGGTACCTGGGCGACCTCGCAGCGGTGGAGAAGGGGCTCGGCCTCCCTGGCCTGGCCCGACACCAGGCCAAGGCGAAGTTCCGCTCTCCGGACAGCCTCTCGAGTCCGTCGCAGGAGCTGCAGGCGCTGACGGGTGGGCAGTATCAGAAGGTCGCCGGTTCGCGGGCCATCGGTGCCCACCTCGATCTCACGGCGAACTGCTCCCCCAGCTTCCAGGCCTTCCTGGGCGGACTGCGCCGTTGCCTGGGCGCCCGGGACTGAGCATTACCCCGCGACCATCGCCCGGTCCTCGTCGTCGGGGTTGGCCTGCGGCAGCTCCTCACGGTGCGCCACCCGCAGCTCGCGGCCGCACACCCGGCACGTCAACGACTCCTCCGTCCCGGCGATGTCCGTAACCGCTGCACGGACACCGTCTGGCGCCAGGCGCGGTCTCTGGCCAGGATGC
>CAZAIE010000946.1:0-3464 GCA_964485035.1 uncultured Myxococcaceae bacterium
ACCCACCAGCCGGTGGAGCATCTGGCGGCGCTGCGCGCGATCCCCAACTGCAACGTGTTCCGCCCGTGCGACACGGTCGAAACGCTGGAGTGCTGGGAGCTGTCGCTGCAGGCCAAGGATCGGCCCGCGCCGCACCTGGGCCTGGGGCGCCTCGCCGCGAAGGAGGGCAAGAAGGACGTCGCGCGCAGCGAGCTGGACCTGGCGCTGGCGGCGAGCAAGGGCGAGGACGTCACCGAGATCCGCGAGGTCGCGCGCTTCGCCTTGGAGCTGGGGGCGGCGGACGCGGCGGAGAAGCTCTTGGCGATGCTGGCCGGCGACGAGTCGGTGAAGAAGGAAGCCGACCTCTTCCTGGACCTCGCGCGGGCGCGCCAGGCGTTGAAGGACGCCAAGGGCGTGAAGGCCGCGTGCGAGCAGATGAAGGCGCTGCTGCCCAAGGACGACAAGACGCCCTGCCCGCCGAAGTAGGAGTGTCCACCCGGTCGACGGAGTCCACGTCCACCCAGTCGACCCGGTCCACGTCAACCAGTGCCTGGCTACTCCTCGCCGGAGCCGCCGACCCCCTGAAGCCCATACTTGTCGATCTTCAGGATGAGGTTGGAGCGGGCCACCCCCAGCTCGCGCGCGAGCTGGCTGCGGTTGCCCTTGGTCCGGGTGAGCCCCGCGGAGATCATCTCGCGCTCGAGCGTCTCGACCGCGTCGTGGAGCTTGCCCGAGAGCGCCATCCCGCCCAGGCCATTGGTCGCCGCGCTGGCGCCGCGGGCCCCGTCGCGGATGCGCGAGCTGAGCAGGTCCACCGGAATGACCTCGCAGTCGCTGCCCAGCACCAGCAGCCGCTCGATCTCGTTCTCCAGCTCGCGGATGTTGCCAGGCCAGGCGTAGGCCTCCAGCACCTTCAGCGCCTCGGCGGCGAGCGCGCGGCACTTCATGCCCTCGCGGCCGTGCTTGTGCAGGAAGTGGTCGATCAGCACGGGGAGGTCGTCCTTGCGGTCGCGCAGCGGCGGCACCTGCACCCGGATCACGTTGATGCGGTAGAAGAGGTCCTCGCGGAACTCCTTCTTCTCCACCAGCTTCGAGAGGTCCTTGTGCGTCGCGGCGATGACCCGCACGTCCACCTCGCGCGGCGTGTTGCCTCCCACCGGCAGGAAGACCCCCTCCTGCAGCACCCGCAAGAGCTTCACCTGGAGGGCCGGGCTCATGTCGCCCACCTCGTCCAGGAAGAAGGTCCCGCCGTCGGCTACCTCGAAGAGGCCCTTCTTGTCGCGGATGGCGCCAGTGAACGAGCCCTTCACGTGGCCGAACAGCGCGCTCTCGAGCAGGTTGTCGTTGAAGGCCGAGCAGTTCTGCACCACGAACGGCTTGTCCTTGCGCGGCCCGTTGTAGTGGATGGCGCGGGCCACCAACTCCTTGCCGGTGCCCGACTCGCCGTTCACCAGCACCGTGGACTCGGACTGGCAGACCTTCTCCAGCAGGCGGAAGACCTCCAGCATCGGCCCCGACTTGCCCACGATGTTCTCGAAGCTGTAGCGCTCCGAGAGCTCGCTGGAGAGCGTGGCGATCTCCTCCTCCTTCTTGCTCATCTCCAGGTCGAAGTTCGACAGCTCGTTCACCGCGAACTCGAGCAGGTCCGTGAGCTTGTCGATCTCGGTGTCGTTCATCACCGGGATGCGGGCCAGGGCGCGGTCGAGGTCGGTGGCCACGTTGTTCAGCTCGGCGATCTTGGTCTTGAGGACGCCCGCCTCGCGCTCGGAGGGGACCTGGCGCGCGAAGCCCTCGACGAAGATGAAGCCCTCGTACTCGCCGTGCAGGTAGAGCGGGGCGCCCACGATGAGGAAGCCGAGGTGGCACTCGTGAAAGAGGCTGCTGCGGACCTTCTTGTTGGTCTTGAACTTCTCGTGCAGCACCCGCACCGACTGGGTGCAGCGCCGGTTGCCCTCCTTGGAGAAGAGCGCGAGCCGGCAGAAGTCGTTCTGCGGGGGGATGGGGTCGCCGTTGCGGCGGTCCAGGATCTGCCCCGACGAGTCCGCGAAGGACAGCTCGACCCTCCACCACTTCCGGATCACGTCCTTCAGCATGATGATGGTGTGGAGGTTCTGGTACTTGTCGTAGTCGAGCATGTCTCTTGGGCCTCGAAAGGCCGGCATTAGGACACCGACGAGGGGCTGCGCGCAAGGGCAGGGCATGGAAGACCACCACCACGACCACCACCAGGATCAGCCCGCAGAAACGACCCCCGCAAAGGGCCGCTGCACCTGCGATCCCTCGAGCCCCGGCCCCTGCAACCGGCCCTGCGACCCGCCGCCGGGCCACGTTGGCCACGAGGAGCACGGCCACGAGGAGCAGGACCACGACCACTCGCATGGTCATGGGCACTCCCACGTCGACCGCAAGGCGGACCGCACGCGCCTCCTCGCCACCCTGGGCCTGACGGCCTCGATGATGGTCTTCGAGGCCGTGGGGGGCTGGTGGTCGGGGTCCCTGGCGTTGCTCTCCGACGCCGGGCACATGCTCACCGACGCCGCGGCGCTGCTGCTGGCCGTGCTCGCGCTGTGGTTTGCGTCCCGGCCGGCGGACCTGAAGCGGACCTACGGCTTCTTCCGCCTCGAGGTGCTCAGCGCCCTCGTGAACGGCCTGACCCTGGTGGGCATCGCCGGCTTCATCGGCTGGGAGGCCTGGCAGCGCCTCGCGAACCCACAGCCCATCAAGGCTGGCGTGATGCTCGTTGTCGCCGTGGTGGGCCTGCTCGTGAACCTCGCGGGGATGGCGCTGCTCTCGCACTCCAAGAACCTGAACGTCCGCGCGGCGTTCCTGCACGTGCTGGGCGACGCGCTCTCCTCGGTGGGGGTCATCGCCGCAGCCGGAGTGACCTGGCTCACCGGCGCGACCTGGCTCGACCCCGTCATCTCCATCGCCATCGGCCTGCTCATCGCCGCGGGGGCTGTGGGCCTCATCCGCCAGGCCGTCCACGTGCTGCTCGAGGCCGTGCCCGAGCACATCGAGCTGCAGCAGGTCTTCGGGGCCCTCAAGGAGATCCCGGGCGTCCACGCGGTGCACGACCTGCACGTCTGGAGCCTCTCGCACGGGCTGCACGCGCTCTCGGCGCACGTGGTCTGCGACGACGACGCCGACCGCGACCGGGTGCTGGTGGCCGCGCGCGATCTGCTGCGCTCGCGCTTCGGCATCGGCCACTCGACCCTGCAGCTCGAGAGCGAGGCGCTGGCCCACCAGGAGCACGAGGCATGACCTGGCGACCTCCCCGGCTGGGCGCACCCGACGCGGTGATGCGGCTGCGGCCCTCGAACGTGGCGCCGAAGCTCAGGGACTCGGCGCTCTGCGTGCTCAACGCCCGCGACGTGCAGCGCTCGGTCGCGGAGGGCGAGCGCATGGTGCTGGTGTGCGAGGCGCTGCTGCCCGAGGTGGTCGCGGGGGTCCTCGCCGCAGCGAAGCACCGGGACGCGGTGGTGGGG
>CAZAIE010000947.1:0-3460 GCA_964485035.1 uncultured Myxococcaceae bacterium
GGGTGGGTCAACCCGGCGACGCAGGCGGCGTGCGGGGGCCTTGGCCGCTGCGGCGCTCGGCCTCGTCGAGGTCCGCCGCCAGGTCCTGGAAGAGGCGCAACTCGTGCGCCACCCAGCCGCCCAGGGCCAGCAGCACGGCGACCGCGAAGGCCAGCATCCCCCCGCGCTTCCACCACACCGAGTGGATGGCCTTCTGGTGGCGGGCGTCGAGCAGCCCCACCTCCCGGTCGTGGATCACCGCCGAGGGCGCGCGCACCGCCTCGATGGCCACACGGCGGGCCTGGACCGCGAGCAGCTCGGACTCCTCGAGGAGAGCTGCGCCCCGGACCCGGGCGTGGACCCCGAAGGCCATGCCGAGGGCGGCGGCGACGAAGAGGAGCTTGGCGAGCGAGAGGCGCACGCGCGCAAGCTAGCAGCGCCGCGCGGGCGCAGGAAGCCGCTGGGACTTGAGCCGCGGGACTCGCACGTGCTGGAATGCCCGACCCATGCCAATCCGAGA
The DNA here is from genome assembly GCA_964485035.1 of uncultured Myxococcaceae bacterium. Taxonomy (GTDB): domain Bacteria; phylum Myxococcota; class Myxococcia; order Myxococcales; family UBA5297; genus CAZAIE01. Next base: position 500 of record CAZAIE010000947.1, read on the forward strand.
CGCCGTCCCCCACCTCCCCGCCCCCGAGATGGTCGGCTGGGAGACGACCCTGCGCTGCAACATGCGCTGCCGCCACTGTGGCTCTACCGCCGGCGACACCCGCCCCGGCGAGATGGACACCCGCGCCGCCCTGGCGATGTGCCAGCAGTTCGCGGACGTCGGGGTCAGCCGCGTCGTCCTCACCGGCGGCGAGACCCTCCTCCGGCCGGACTGGGAGGCCATCGTCGAGAAGCTCATCGGCCTGCGCCGCGTGGTCGCGCTGCTCACCAACGGCTGGGTGCTCAACAAGCGCGTGGTGAAGACCCTGTCCCGCCTCGCCGACGAGCGCTTCCACGTCGCGGTGAGCATCGACGGCACGCGCGCCGTGCACGACGACATCCGCGGCCTTCCCGGCTCCTTCGACCGCGCCTTCGCGGGCGCCCGGATGCTGCGCGAGGCGGGGCTCCAGGTGGGCATCATCACCACCGTCAGCCACGCGAACCTCGACTCCCTGCCCGCGCTCGGCGACGCGCTGCTCGGCCAGGTAAAGCCCTACTGCTGGCAGCTGCAGATCACGACACCCTTCGGACGCGCCGCGAGCCACGGCGACCTCAACCTCAGCCAGCTCGAGTACGCCCGCCTGGCCACCTTCCTCGCCCGCAAGCGCCAGGAGGACACCGGCGACACCAAAATCGTCCCTGGCGACTGCCTGGGCTACCTCTCCTCCATAGAGGACCGGATGCGCGACCACCCCTGGCCCGGGTGCCAGGCCGGCCTGCAACTCATCGGGATGCAGAGCAACGGCAACGTGAAGGGCTGCCTGTCGATCATCGACGACGCCTTCGTCGAGGGGAACGCGCAGGACGAGGGGCTCGAGCGCATCTGGAACCGCCCCGGTGCCTTCGCCTTCACCCGCCGCTTCAAGAAGACCGACCTCGCCGGACCATGCCGCACCTGCCCCGAGGGCAGCACCTGCCGCGGAGGCTGCAGCGCCAGCTCCATCTCCGTCTACGGCAAGGCCGGCCACGCGCCCTACTGCCTGCGGGCCATCGAGAACCAGGCCGGAAAACGAAGGGTTGCGGCCAAGCGCCCCCCGGCAAGGAAACATTCGTCAAGAACCCGACGATGATGTAGGACACTTACACACCCGAGCTCGAACAGACCGACCCATAGAGCAGCAAGGAGAGAAGACATGCGCGTTGGATCGACCAGTGCGAAGCCCGCGGCGGGCGTCAAGGACGCCTCGCAGCTCACCCGCTCCGAGCAGGACGAGATCCTCCGGATGGTGGCCGCCGAGAAGGCCTCGGCCAAGAAGTCCTCCAAGACCAGCAAGCCGGAGGTGACCCCGAAGTACGGCGTGAAGCCTCCCGACGTCACCCCCAAGTACGGCGTCACCCCGCCCGAGGTGACCCCGAAGTACGCAGTGGTCCCCGGCCCCATCGTCGCGAAGTACGCCGTGGTCCCGCCCTGGGCGGGCATCGACGCGCACCAGGCGGTCATCAACAAGGTGGTGAAGGACGGCTATCTGAACGCCAAGGAGGCCACCACCCTGGCGAAGCTGTTCAACCGCGACATCGCCGAGGCGCAGAAGGACGGCCGCGACATCCGCAAGCAGGTCGCCGACTTCCTGCACAGCGTCCTCGACAAGGTGAAGATGAGCCAGAAGTCGAAGGACATCGTCTTCGGGCCCGGCGGTCCGGGCTACCTCGACCACGGCCCCATCTACATCATGGCTCCGGGCGGCAACAAGCCGGGCCCCATGTACATCGTGGCCCCCGGCGGGAAGAAGAAGTAGCCCACCGCTGATCCGTCGCACCCTCGGCCCGCTCCGGCGGGCCGAGCCATTTCGCCCATGGGATTCGCCGCCGGCATCGAGGCCACCCGCGCCTGCAACTTCACCTGTGAGCACTGCTTCGTCGACGCCGGTCGGCGCGGACGGGACGAGCTCACGGCAGCGGAGCTGCGCACGCTGATCCGCGGGCTGGTCGAGGCCGGCGCCGACGAGGTCGGCTGGTCGGGTGGCGAGCCGCTCCTGCGCCGCGAGCTCGCCTCCCTCACCTCCCTCGCCGCGAAGCTGGGAGCGGGCGTGAGCCTGCCCTCCAACGGCTACTTCGCCTCCCGCGAGAAGCTCCGCGCCCTGAGGAGAGCCGGCCTCGGCTCGTTCCAGGTCAGCCTCGATGGCGACTCCCCGGAGCGGGCCGACCGCTGGCGCCACGGCCCCAGGGACGCGTTCGCCCGGGCCTGTCAGGCGGTGCGCGACGCGGCAGATCTCGGCCTCGCCACGACCGTCTGCTCGCTGCTCACCCCGGACACCGCCGCTGAGCTGGACACGATGCTCGAGCTGGCGCGCTCGCTCGGCGCGACGCGGCTGCGCTACACCCCCTTCTCTGCGTTCGGCCGCGCGGCTCGGCCGAACTCGACGCCCTCGCGCGATCCCTGGGACGTGCCCGCCGTGCGCCGCTTCGCCGCGCGGGTCGAGGCCCAGCCGGCCGACGTCCCCGTGCGCATCCTGCTCGACTGCCCGATGGGCCTCACGCCGGACCGGACCTCGTTCGCCTGCGTCGCGGGACGCAAGGTCCTGTACGTCTGCGCCAATGGCGACGTCTACCCGTGCACCGCGCTGATGCACCCGGACTACCTCGTGGGCAACGTCCGCGAGCGGCCTGTCGGCGAGCTGGTCCGCAGTCCCACCATGTTCCGCATCCAGCGGGAACTGGTGCGCGAGACCCCGGGAGGCGCATGCGCCCGGTGCCCAGCGCTCGACCGGTGCAACGGCGGCTGTCCGGGACGGACCCTGGCCGCGACTGGCTCCGTGCGAGCAGAGGCGATAGGCTGCTTCCACCGTCTGCGACCCTGGAACCAGAACACACGCAAGACATCGAATCGATTGGGCTTTTCAGAAAAACGCACACGCAAGGCAACTTCGTAGGCCTGCCTGCGACAATGTAGGCAAATTCGTTCCTTTCCGGAGGCACTCTATGG
>CAZAIE010000948.1:0-3458 GCA_964485035.1 uncultured Myxococcaceae bacterium
ATCTACCTGCAGCCCATCGGCGTCTTCGAGGGCTCGCAGCAGAAGATCCTCGAGGACACCGCGGACTTCACCGCCCGGTTCTTCGGCCTGCCGGTGAAGACGCTGCCGATGCTCCCGCTGGTGAAGATCCCCGCGCGCGCCCGCCGCAAGAACCCGGGGACCGGCCAGGAGCAGCTCCTCGCGCCGTTCATCCTCGAGTCCGTCCTCGCCCCCGGAAAGCCGGACGACGCGCTCGCGGTGCTGGGGCTCACCGCGGTCGACCTGTACCCGGAGGAGAGCTGGAACTTCGTCTTCGGGCAGGCGCACCCCGGGCTGGGCGTCGGGGTCTGGTCCATCTACCGCAACGGCGACCCCTCGACGCCCGAGGGGTACCGCCAGTGCCTCCTGCGCACCATCACCACCGCGACCCACGAGCTGGGCCACCTCTTCGACATCGACCACTGCGTGGGCTGGGAGTGCCAGATGAACGGCAGCAACCACCGCGAGGAGGCCGACTCCCGGCCGCTGGAGGTCTGCCCGCACTGCCTGCAGAAGCTCGTCCACGGCACCGGCGCCGACCCCGCGGCCCGCTTCCGGGCGCTGCTGGAGTTCGACCGCGCCCACGCCCTGCCCATCGAGGCGGCCTTCGTCGAGCGGTCGCTGAAGGCGCTCGAGGCCACGAAGCCGTGACCGCGGACGAGGTCGCCCGGCTGCTCCAGCCCGGCTGTCCCTGGGTGCCGCTGCGCGAGTGGGGCGGCCTCCCCAACGTGAAGTGGTGCGAAGAGACGCTCTGCGCGTGGGCCGCCGAGCCCGCGAACACCTGGTCCAACCTCGCCTACGTCCTGGTCGGGCTCGCCCTCTTCCTCGTGGCCCGGCGCGAGCAGAGCCGGACCCTGCGCTTCTTCGCCCCTGCCGCGGTGATCGTCGGGAGCGCGTCGCTCGTCTACCACGCGTCGGTCGCGTTCGTGACGCAGGTGCTCGACTTCTGGGGCATGTACTTCTACTTCCTGCTCCTGGTCGGCCTGAACCTGGTGCGGATGGGGAAGCTGCCCGGGCGGCGCTTCTTCCCCGTCCTCTGGCCGTCGATCGTCGCGTTCACCGCGCTCACGGTGGCCGTCGCAAAGCTCGGGCTCCCGGTGCAGGGCATCGTGCTGGCGCTGGTCGCGGTGACACTGGTGACCGAGGTGCTGGCCTCCCGCGCGCTGCCGGTGCCGACTCACCGCTGGTTCTTCCTCACCTTGGCGATCATCGCGGTGGCGACGGCCTGCTCGGTCGCGGACGCCTCGCGGCTCTGGTGCACGCCCACGAACCACGTGATCCAGGGGCATGCGGCCTGGCACGCGCTGGGGTCGGGGGCGCTGCTCGCCAGCTACTTCCACTACCGCCAGTTCCGCGACCGCTACGTGTGATCAGCGGTCGGCCGGGTTCGCGCAGAAGCCCTGGGCGCAGACGAGCCCGGTGGCGCAGTCCTCGAGCGTCGTGCACTTCCACGAGAGCCCGCCCTGGCACTCGACGGAGAGGTCGGCGGGCAGGCACTTCCTGCACTGGAAGCGAGAGGTGGCCCAGCCGTTCAGGCAGTACACCATGCTCGTCTCGCTCTCGCAGGCGGCCTTGCGGTCGCTCGCGCAGAGAGCGTTGGGGCTGGCGGCGAGGGCGCAGAAGGCGGTCTTGTGGGCGTCGTCCTGGACGCAGGTCTGCTCGGTGAGGCAGTCCCGGCGCCGCCACTGGTTGGGCACCACCTGGTCGACCCCGGGCTCGGGGCAGAGCACCACCGTGTTGCCGTCGCAGAACGGGAGATCGGTCGAGGGGACGCACTCGTCCTTGCACCCCGCGAGCAGGACGGCGAGGGCGATGACCACAGTTGGGGCGAGGCGCATGGCTCGGTTCAGGGGCCGGCTGCAAAGCGCTGCCGGGGCATCCTGCCTCCGGCCGGGGAGTGTACCCCGCCCCGCTGCGACGCCCGCGACCGGTTGCGGACACCGACTCCCCGGGGCGCCGCCTCGGGGCTTGACGCCAAACGAGGCGCACGGTAGCCCTCGCGCATGAAAATCCAGTTCATCTACCCGAAGTTCCAGCGCCATGCGAACGCGCACCCCGAGCTGCTGGAGTGCGTCCCCTGCGACGAGTACCTGGGCGGCCCCTCCCTGGGCATCGCCTCCATCGCCGCAGTGACGCCCCCGGAGATCGACTGCGCGTTCCACGACGACCGCATCCGCGACTTCACCCTCGACATCCACGCGGACCTCTACGCCATCTCGTTCTTCACCCCCGCGGCGAAGCGGGCCTTCGAGATCGCCGACATGCTCCGCGCCGCCGGCCGCAAGGTCGTCGCCGGCGGCATCTTCCCCACGATGATGCCCGACGAGACCGCCAAGCACTTCGACGCGGTGGTGGTGGGCGAGGGCGAGCCGGTCTGGGGCCAGCTGCTGAAGGACTTCCAGAACGGCGAGCTGAAGCCGCGCTACCAGGCGACCGAGCCCTTCTGCCTCGACGACCTGCCGCCGCCGCGCATCGACCTGTACATCAAGGCCGAGGACCCGGACCGCCACCCCGACGACTACCCGCTGCAGAACTCGCGCGGCTGCCCGCTGGGCTGCGACGCGTGCGTGCTGCCCACGGTGATGACCACGAAGCTGAGCCCGGTGCCGCTGAAGCAGATGAAGCAGTCGCTCGCCGACCTGCGCAAGTACGGCAAGCGCGCCTGCATCACCGAGGACACGACGTTCTTCTACTTCTCCGGCGCGCGCCGCCACTTCCGCGAGTTCCTCAACGACCTGCGCGAGGACCCGCGGCCCGGCCACGAGAAGATCAGCTACATCGGCATCTCCATGCCGATGATCCTGAGCATCGACCAGAGCCTGCTCACGGACCTCAAGTCGGCGGGCGTGGACCGCTTCTACCTCGTCTGCGGGTTCGACCAGGTGACGCGCAAGGCCTTCGGCGAGGGCGACCCCAAGGCGATGAGCGACGCCATCGCGTGCATCACCAAGTGCCTGGACTACGGCATCGAGCCGTACACCTCGCTGCTGGTGGGCAACGAGACCGACGACGAGAAGGTGTTCGACCGCACGCTGGAGTTCACCGAGAAGGCGAAGGTCCCCAAGACCGAGTTCGCGATCTTCACGCCCTACCCCGGCACCCCGTCGTGGCACTCGCTGCTGAAGCAGAACCGCATCTTCGACTTCGACTGGTCGCACTACAACGACGCCAACGTGGTCTTCCACCCCAAGCAGTTCTCGGCGGACCGCCTGCTGCAGGGGTACCTGTACCTGTGGCGCGAGTTCTACAAGAACAAGAAGAACCTCAGCTCGCTGGACCACGCGCACCGCACCATCCAGTTCTGAGCCAAGACGAAGGTCCTGAGAACACCGACGCCCCTGGCCACGAAGGCCGGGGGCGTTGGTCTGTGGGGGGCGGGGAACGGCAGAGCCCGCCGAAGGGCGGGCTTTGTAACCTCAGGCGCGGCTTCAGCCGCCGGC
>CAZAIE010000949.1:0-3455 GCA_964485035.1 uncultured Myxococcaceae bacterium
GCCACCAGCACCACCTGCCGGCTCCCGCGGTACACGGCCGGCGCCGGCACCTCCGACTCCCGGACGACGATGCGGGCGGTGAAGGTGGAGCCGACGCCGACCTGGGTCTGGAGCGAGAGGCTGCCTTGCATCGCCTCCGCCAGCGCGCGGCTGATGGCCAGGCCCAGCCCGGTCCCGCCGTAGCGGCGGGCGGTGGAAGAGTCGGCCTGGACGAACGGCTGGAAGAGCTGCTTCGCGCGGTCCGGGGGGATGCCCGGCCCGGTGTCCGAGACCGAGAGGGTCAGCTCCACGGTGTGGTCACTGCGCAGGCGGTGGGCGGCCCGGACGACCACCCGCCCCTCGGTGGTGAACTTGAGCGCGTTGCCGAGCAGGTTCCCCAGGATCTGCCGCAGGCGCCCGGGGTCGCCCAGGTACACCGCGGGGACCGCCGGGTTCACCTGGACCAGGAGGTCCACCTTCCCCGCCGCCGTCCGCGACCGGTGCAGCTCCACCACGTCGTAGAGCACGTCCTCGAGGTTGAACGGGACCGACTCGAGCTGCAGCTTCCCGCTCTCGATCTTCGAGAAGTCCAGGATGTCGTTGAGGATGACCAGCAGCGCCTCGCCCGAGCGCTGCAGCGTGGAGGCGAGGTGGCGCTGCTCCGGCGAGAGCGGGGTCGCCAGCAATAGGTCCGCCGTCCCCAGCACCCCGTTCATCGGCGTGCGGATCTCGTGGCTCATGTTCGCGAGGAAGGCGCTCTTGGCCTTGGTCCCCGCCTCCGCCTGCTCCTTGGCAGCGCGCAGCTCCTCCTCGGCGCGCTTGCGGTCGGTGACGTCGAAGCCCAGCCCCACCAGCCCCACCACCCGGCCCTCGTCGTCGTGCACCGGGAGCTTGCGCATGGCCACCACGCGCCGCCCGTCCTGGGCCACCTGCTCCTCCTCGCCCGAGACCGGCACGTCGAAGGCGATGACCCGGTGGTCGTCCCGCTCCAGCTCCTGCGCCACCTCCGGGGGGAAGAGGTCGCGGTCGGTCTTGCCCACCAGCTCGTCGAGCGCCAGGCCCAGGCCCCGGCACCAGGTCTGGTTGGCGGCCACGTAGCGCAGTCCCACGTCCTTGAAGTAGGCGGTGGCCGGCAGCGAGTCGAGCAGCGTGCGCAGCTGCTGGTCCCGCTCCCGGCTGCGCGCCTCGGTGTCCCGCTCCTCCGTCACGTCCTCGATGGCCCACAGCTGCATCGGCGGCCCGCGCGAGCTGAGCAGCGGGATCCGCGTGATGTCCAGCCAGACCTCGCGGCCCTCGCGCGTCCGCGCCCGCTCCAGGGCGTGGTACTGCGTCCCGCTCGGCTCCGCGGAGTCCACCAGCAAGAAGGGGTTCGCGCAGGTCCCCAAGAGGTCGTAGGGGCTGGTGGCGCCCGCCGCCTGCGCGTAGCTCTGGTTGCACCCCAGGATCAGCCCCTGGTCGTCCCTCCAGCAGATGTACTGCGGCATGGCGTCCAAGACGGTCTGAATCATCGTCCGGGTGGTGCGCACCTCCTCCTCGGCGATCCGGCGGTCGGTGCAGTCCTCGAGCAGGAGCAAGACGTGCTGGTCGGCTGCCTGGACGGTGAAGGGCACCGCGGTGCAGGCCAGCCACCGGCTGCCCCCGCTCTTGCGCTCGAAGCGGACCTCCAGGGCCTTCCTCGACTTCTCCGAGAGCGCCTGGTCGACGAGGTCTCGGATGCCCGACTGGGCCCAGACCTCGGCCTCCCTCAGGTGCCAGGCTCCGCCCGACGCCACGTCCGCCAAGAACTGCGCCCCGGCTTCGTTGGCGAGCAGGCAGAGCCCGTCGGCCACCCGGTAGACAAAGACCGCGTGCGGGCTGGCGGTCAGCACCTGGTGGAGGAAGGCGTGGTCGGAGTCCAGCGCCCGCTCCAGCGACACCCTGTCGCTGACATCGCGGCACAGCGCCAGCGAGGCGGCCGCGCCGCCCCAGGTCGCGTGGGAGGCCACCATGTGTACGGCGAACGTCCCCTCCCGGCCTTCGAACGTGCCCGAGAACTCGGCGCGTCCGCCGCCCGCCGCCGTCTCCAGGACCCGCTGCACCTCGGACCGGTGCTCCGCCGGCACCAGGTCGAGCAGGTTCGCACCCTTGGCCGCCCGGGCCCCCAGACGCGTCTGGGCCGCGCGGCTGACGAAGTGGACGATGCCCGTCGGAGTGGTCACGAACGCCAGGTCGGGGGTGTCGAGCAGCAGGTTGCGCAGCTCTTCCGCCTCGGCAGCCGCGGACGCACCGGTGACGCTCCGGCCTGCCAGGTCGTCGCGTAGCGACGCGGCGTGCTGCCGCATCGCCACCATCGACAAGGCCCAGCCGACCAACGCGAGTCCCAGAAGCGCTGCCAGCCCCCAGTCCATCTCGATATGGGCTTGCAAGACCCGCGTGCCAACCCCCTGAGAAGGGCCAGCAGACCACTTGAGGGGTCGGCCCTGACCTGCGCAAGACCGGGAAATCCCCTCTCGGCGCCCCACCCTCGCCTTGCGACGCCAGCTGGGGTTGCACAAACCCAGGGGGCTGAGTCGACCCGTCGGAGAAGCAAGGCCACCGTTCCAACCGTCCGTGCCTCCAGCCGAATTCTCCAGCAGCGAGCGGCGCGGAACTTGCTGAACGCCCAGAGAGCCGTTTCACGTCTGGGAGTCGCTCAATGGAAGTGACTGCGAAGATCGACCCGAAGGTGCTCGAGGAGCTGCGCTCCGTGGGCGGGGCCGAGTTCGTCAGGCAGGTGGTGGACACCTTCCTGGAGGTCCAGCGGGCGAGCGTGACCCAGATGCGGGAGGCCCTGGACCAGCGGGACGCACAGGCGCTGGAGCGCAGCGCCCACCGGCTGAAGGGCAGCTGCGCGTCGGTGGGAGCAGCCCAGGCGGCCCACCTCTGCCTCGAGCTGCAGGGCTGCGGCAAGGCCGGGCACCTCGAGCCAGCGGCGCCGGTGGTGGCGGCGCTACAGGACGAGCTGACGATGGTGGTCGATTCCCTCAAGGCGATCGTGGGGGGCACATGACGGCTGAAGAAAGAGAACTGGCGTTGGTCCTGGCCGCCGAGGCCCGCGAGCTGTTCGACGACGCGGAGCCGAGGCTCATCGCGCTGCGCCAGTCGAGCAGCAAGGCTGGCGCGGCGGACGACATCAATGCGGTCTTCCGCAGCTTCCACTCCGTGAAGGGCGCCGCGGCGACCATGGGCTTCGAGCAGATAGCCCGGCTCACGCACGCCGCCGAGAGCCTGCTCGCGGTGTTCCGCAAGGGCTCGGCCCAGCTCGACGGCAACAGCCTCGAGCTGCTGCTGGAGGCGCTCGACCTGGCTCGCCAGCTCCTGGCGACCATCGAGGAAGGCAAGTCCGACGCGCACCTGGCCGACGGCGTCGACTCGCTGCGCAAGAAGCTGGGCGACGCGCAGCAGGCAGTGACCGGCGCGCCCCCCACGGCCGCGGTCGTGAACGCGCCCCCTAGCCC
>CAZAIE010000950.1:0-3452 GCA_964485035.1 uncultured Myxococcaceae bacterium
TGCCCTGCCCATGAGAGACACCCCACTCCCGCTGTCAGGCCCCCTGCCCGAGCCCGGCCCGGACGCCCCGTTGGTGGTGGAAGTCGACGACGACCGGGCAGTGCTGGACTCGCTCTCGCGCATCCTCGCCAAGGAGGGCCTCCGGGTGCGCACCGCGAGCAACGGGGCCGACGCCCTGGACCTGGTGCGACGCGAGCGGCCGAGCGTGCTCTTCACCGACCTGATGATGCCGGGGATGAGCGGGGCGGAGCTCTTGAAGGCCGCGCGGACGGTGAGCCCGGAGACCGAGGTGGTGCTGATCACCGCGTACGGCACGGTCGAGACCGCTGTCCAGGCCATGAAAGAGGGCGCCTACGACTTCATCACCAAGCCGGTGAAGCGGCAGGCCATCGTGAAGGTGGTGCGGCAGGCGGCCGAGCGGGCGGCGCTGGTGGCGGAGAACCGGGCCCTGAAGCAGCGGCTGGCCGAGGTCTCCTCCGGAGGCCGCCGGGCGATCATCGGGCAGAGCCCGGCGTTCCGGGCGGTGATGGACACCGTGCGACAGGCGGCGCCCTCGACGGCGACCCTGCTGCTCCTGGGCGAGAGCGGGACCGGCAAGGAGCTCTTCGCGCGGGCCATCCACGAAGGCAGCCCGCGGGTGAACGGGCCGTTCGTGCCCATCAACTGCTCGGCCATCCCGGAGACCATCCTCGAGAGCGAGCTGTTCGGCTACGAGCGCGGAGCGTTCACCGGGGCCATCGCCCGCAAGGAAGGGCGCTTCGAGCGGGCCAGCGGCGGGACGCTCTTCCTCGACGAGGTGGGCGAGATGACCCCCTCGGTGCAGGTGAAGCTGCTCCGGGTGCTGCAGGAAGGCGAGATCGAGCGGCTGGGCGGCACCGGGCCCATCAAGGTGGACGTGCGCATGGTGGCGGCGACCAACCGGGACCTGCGGCAGGCGGTGGCGCAGGGGCGGTTCCGCGAGGACCTGTACTACCGGCTGAACGTGGTGAGCATCACCCTGCCCTCGCTGCGCGAGCGCCGGGACGACGTGCCGCTCCTGGCGAACCACTTCCTGAAGCTGTGCGCGCAGAAGAACCAGAAGCCGATGGCCGGCTTCTCGAAGGCGGCGTTGGAGCGCATGGAGAACTACGGCTGGCCGGGCAACGTGCGCGAGCTGGAGAACGCGGTGGAGCGGGCGGTGGTGCTGTGCCACGGCAACACCGTCGAGCTCGAGTACCTGCCGGACGCCGTGCGGGGCGGGGCCTCGGGCTCCGAGCGGCACATCGTGATCCCGATTGGCACGCCCATGGAGGAGATCGAGCTGAAGGTCATCGAAGAGACCCTGCGCCACACCAAGGGCGACAAGACCCTGGCGGCGCGCCTCCTGGGCATCGCCGCGCGGACCATCTACCGCAAGCTCGACAAGCGGGACGGGACCGCAGAGACCACGGACGAAGGCACCGACGAGTCGTAGCCGGTAAGGGGTCCACCAGCCCGCGCAGGCGGGCTTGGTAACCACAGGCGCGGCTTCAGCCGCCGGCGACGTTGTGCTGGGTGGACTGGGTGGACTGGGTGGACTGGGTGGACTGGGTGGACTGGGTGGACTGGGTCGACTGGACTGGGTGGACTCTGGACTGAGGGGCCCCGTCAGCCCTCCTCGAGCATCACCCGGCTCCCCTGCCCGCCTGCGCGCGCCGGGGCGACCACCAGCCTCCGGGGCAGCCGGGTCCGCACCTCCTCCACGTGGGTAATGACGCCCACGGTGAGGTCCTCGCGCTGCAGCCGCTCGAGGGCGGTGAGCGCGGTGTCCAAGAGCGCCGGGTCGAGCGTCCCGAAGCCCTCGTCCAGGAAGAAGAACCGCAGCGGCCGCTCGCCCCTGAGCTGAATCTGCATCGACAGCGCGAGCGCCAGCGAGAGCGAGGCGAGGAACGTCTCGCCGCCCGAGAGCGAGCTCACCGGGCGCTCGACGCCTCCGTTGTGGTTGTCGCGCACCCGGAACTCGGTGGACCGGCCCTCCTGGCGCGAGGGGACCAGCTCGTAGCGGTCCTGCGTCAGCGTCATCAGCCGCGCCGAGGCGTCCCGGGCTATCGAGTCGATCTCCTGCTCGGCCATGAAGTCCACCAGCGCCCGCGCTTCGAGCAGCTTCCCCAGCCGCTCCAGCCGGTCGCACTGCGGCTGCAGCTTCTCCCGCTCGGCGAGCAGCGCCCCGAGCTTCTCGTGGTCCGCCCGGAGCCTCGCGTGCCGCTCTGCGCACTGGCCTGCCTCCGAGCGCGCCGCCCTCGCCCGCTGCTCCGCCTCCTCGTGCCGCTGCTGGATGACCACCCACTCCTCGTCCGGAATCCCGCGCTCCCCCAGCCGGGCCCTCGCCTCCGCGAGCGCGCCCTCGGTCTCGCGGACCTTCTGGACGAACGCCTCGATCTCTTCGGCCAGAAGTCGGCACTGGCGCGGCTCCCGCAGCGCCCGCTTCGCCGCGGCCTCGCTCCCGAAGCCGCGGTTCGCAAGCTCCGCCCGCTTGCGCTGGTCCGTCTCGCGCGTCCGGTTCACGGCCGCCCGGTGCCGGGCCACCTCCTTGCCGTGCTCCGCGTGGCAGCGCGTGTTCTCCGCCTCCGCGGCCCGCTCCTGCTCGCGCGCCGCGAGCTCCGCATCGACCAGTCCCTGCAGCTTCTGCTCGCACTCCCCGAGCAGCGCCTGGACCGGCCGTCCCCCCGTCAGCTCCGAGAGCCTCGCCTGCAGCCCCGCCGAGCGCTGTTGCTCCTCCTCCAGGCGCAGCCCCTGCTCGGCGACGCCCACCGCCAGCCGCTCCGCCTCCGCGCGCGCCGAGCCCGCGCGCTCGAGGGCCTCCTGCAGCCGCGCCTCGGTCGCGCGCACGCGCTGCTCGAGCTGCGCCGCCTCGCGATCGCGCACATCCAGCCCCGCCCGCTCCTTCTCCACGGCGTCGGGCGACAGCTCCCCGCGCAACCCCTCGAAGGCCTCGCGCAGCGCCGCGCTCTCCCGGGCCGCCCGCGCCGCCTCCTCGCGGGCCTCCGTGGCGGCCTGCGCCGCGGCCTCGGCACGCGCACGACCACCCGCGAGCTCCGCCTCGGCCTTCGCCAACGCCGGGGCCAGCTTCGAGGCTGCCGCCTCCAGCTTGCGCCGCTCTGCCTCCCAGCCGTCCCGCGCCTCGACCCGCGACTGGATCGCCGCGCGCTCACTGGCCAGCCACTCGCGCAGGGACTCGAGAGGGTCCGCCTGTCGCGCCTCCGGCAACGCGCCCCGCGCACCGGCCAGCGCCTTGGCTGCCCCGTCGAGCGTGCGAGCCGCCTCCGCGCACGCCGCCTGCCGCCGCTGACGCTCGGCGGTCGCGGCCGCACACCGCTCCCGGGCCTGGGACGCCGCCGCCGCACATGTCTCGGCAGCCGCCTCGGCCTCCTCGCGCGCCCGCCGGGCCTGCTCGGAGACCGCGGCGTCCTCGTCCGACGCCTTCGCCGGATGAT
>CAZAIE010000951.1:0-3449 GCA_964485035.1 uncultured Myxococcaceae bacterium
GTTGTCCACGAGGTACACCGCCGGACCGCTCCCCTTCACCAACACCGGGCGCGCGCGCAGCGCCGGAGCCACCGGGTACACGTCCACCTCTGCCGCCGGCTTGACCTGGACCGTCTCGAGGGCAAGCCGCCAGCTCGCCGCGACCTCCGGGTTCGGCACGTGCCGCCGGTAGCCCTGGTCGAGCACCCAGACCTCGGGCCGCCCGTCGGCGCGCACCAGCACCGGGCTGGCCGGAATCGCCACCTCGACCGGCATCGCGTCCAGCATCGTGTCGGCGATCGCCAGTTGGTCGTAGAAGAGGTCGAACCTCCACGCCGCGAGCACCGTGGGGTTCGGGACGTGCCGCTTCGAGCCCGCGGGCGGCTCCGCTGGGCAGGTGAGCGTCTTGGGGCTGCCCGCGAGCTCCGCGTTCGCTCCGCCCTGGCTGTCGATGCCGTAGGCGTGGACCGCGTGGGGCTGGCCGTCGTGCAGGCTGTACGGGCTCGCGAGCTCGAAGGCGTGGTTGCACGAGCCGATCGCACTGCACAGGTCGCTGCGGTTCCCGTCCGCCGTCAGGGCCTTCCCGGGTGCCCCGCTCCCCGCGGGACCGCCGGGATAGACGTGGACGGCGATGGACTTGGAGGGCTCGTCAGGGTCTTGCGACCAGCCCCAGATGCGGCTGCAGTCCGCACCGTCCAGCCAGCCCGTCGGCGGCTTGTTCGTCGGCGTCACCGTCCCGTAGATGGTGATGAACCACTTCGCGCCCACCTGGGCCCAGGTGTAGACCGCGCCCTCGCCCTTGTAGTTCTTGTAGCCGAGGTTCTTGTTGCCGTACGGGTCGTTGGTCACGAGCTTCCCGTCGCTGGTGTAGCCCTTCACCGCGATGAGGTGCCCGGCGCTGGTGAGCTGCGTCGAGAGCGAGACCGTCTTCCCCGCATCGATGGCCGCCTGGATCTTCGCGAACGTCGCGGTGCCGTCGAAGTCCGACTTGAGGTCGTGCCGCTTCGCGTAGTCCTGCATCCGCCACGCCCAGGCCCCGCCACCGTCGGTGCACCAGCCGTAGCCGCCCTTGGCCGCCCTCCCAGACGCGTCGTTCTGCACCCGGTTGAAGGTGGAGCCGAACGCCGAGTACTCGTACGCGACGTACGCGCCGTAGTCGCTGGTGTGCGCGCTGGGCGTCGAGGCGTGGACCGGCCACTTGCCCAGCCGGCCGTAGTGCAACACGCACATCAGCGCCGAGGTCGGCCCGCAGGCCCAGTTCCCGTTGAAGTCGTCCGGGGTGTCGTAGACCTGGTGCACGTACGGCATCGCCAGGTCGCCGCCGGGCGACGGCGCTGGCAGGACGGCTCCCTCGTCGACGGGGGGGTCGCGCGTCTCCACCACGCGGGAGTCGAGGTCCAGCACCCGCTCCTGGAGGCTCGCGTCGAGCGCCCAGGCGAGCCGCCGCCCCGAGAGCCGCAGCGCCGCAGGCAGCGCGCCGATCTCTACCGCCAGCACCTGCTGCGCCCCGGTCGCGAGCTCCTGCTGCACCAGCTCCACCCGCTGGTCCGGGCCCGGGGCGGTGAGCACCTCGACCGGCGTGCGGGCGAAGTAGAGCCGCCCGTCGAGCAGCGTGAGGTTGTAGACGTGCTGCGCCTCGTCGAGGAGCGGGTGGACGGTCCGCGTCCGCAGGTCCAGCGCGAACGGTCGCTCCTCGGGAAGGTCGCCCAGCCTCGCGCGGGTGAAGACCAGGGCAGTCGCGGTGAAACCGAGCACGCGCACCACGTCGTCGCCCAGGTCGAGCGTCTGCAGCGCCCCCGCTCCGTCGCCCACCACCAGCGTGCCGTGCTGCTGCAGGATGGGCGTGCCCCGACCCGTGACCCAGGTCGGCGCCGAGGTCCGCGCGAACGCGAAGCGGGAGCCGTCCACCGACCAGGCTGGGAGCGAGAGCGACTCGTCACTCCCTGTCCGGAGCAGCTCGTGGCTCCCTCCCGCCTCGACGAGCAGGAGCGTCGCCCCACCGTGCCGCCCGTGCTCCACCACCACCAGCGCTGCCCGCTCCCCTGGCGCGACTGCGACCCGGTCGAGGTTCGTGCTCTCGATGGACACCGCGCCCAGCGCCCGACCCGCCGCGTCGTGGACCGGGTAGGACTCCCCTGCGCCGGCCGGCGCCGCGAGCAGCAGCGAGACCAGCAGGATGGCGCGGCACATGACGACCCCCGGGACGGCTGACCATGGGGGGATTGTCGCGGCGCGCAGGGTGCAAGTTTCCAGGTGGGACGGAGTGCGAGCCGTCCCTACGCCCAGCACTTCGTCAGCCGAGTTCGCCGGCCAAGAAGCGCGCGACGCAGAGGGCCGCGAGGCCTGCGGTCTCGGTCCGGAGCACGAGTCGCCCCAGGGTCACGGTCTCGCTTCCTGCCTGGTCCGCCGCGGCGATCTCCTCGTCGGCGAAGCCGCCCTCCGGGCCGATGACCAGGTGCGCCGGGCCGGGATTCGCCGCGAGCGCCTCCGAGAGCCGTCGCGAGCGCTCCCGCTCGAAGAGCACCAGTGGGCGCACCCCCTCCGCCACCGATCGCTCGAGCAGCTTGGGAAACGGGACGATGGGCAGCACCCGGTGGACGTCCGCGCGGCCGCTCTGCCGGGCCGCCTCGTCGGCGATGCGCTGCCAGCGCTGCACCCGCTCCGACGCGCGGTCACCCTCGAGCCGGACCACCGAGCGGGCGGCCGCGAACGGGGCGATGGCCTGGACCCCGAGCTCGGTCGCCTTCTGGATGACCAGCTCCATCTTGTCGCCCTTGACCAGGGCCTGGGCGAGCACCAGCGGGCGGGCGGGAGGCGGCTCGGCGACGCGCGCGCCCAGCTCCAGCACGGTGCCCGCGACGAGGATCGCCGGATAGCGTCCACCGACGCCGTCGAAGACCTCCAGGGCCGCGCCGTCCGGGAGCCGCAGCACGTCGCAGAGGTAGTGCCGCTCCTCGCGGGTCAGCTCGACGCGGCCCGCGGTGCCGATGCGCCCAGCGGGGACGGGGAGCCGGTTCACCGCTTCTCGTACCCCAGCAGCACCCACTCGCCCGAGGCGCGCCGGACGGTGGCGTGCAGTTTCTCGCGCGCGAAGGCCTGCGCCACCTCGTCGGCCTGCGTCGCGAGGATGCCGGTGAGGACCAGGGTCCCGCCCTTGGCGAGCCGGGCCGCGAGCCGCGGCGCGAGCTGGACCAGCACGCCCGCGTAGAGGTTGGCGAGCACCACCTCGAACTCGCCGGGGATGCGCTCCAGCGGCTTCTCGGTGAACTCGATGTCCGGGGCGTGGTTGCGCCCGGCGTTCTCCTGCGCGATGCGCACCGCGGCAGGGTCGATGTCGTTGCCCACGACCCGCCCGGCGCCCAAGCGACGCGCGAGGATGGCCAGCACCCCGGTGCCGGTGCCGACGTCGAGGACGCTGCCGCCCTTCTTGTGCTCCATCGCGTCCTGCACCGCCTGGAGGCACATGGAGG